>NZ_JBPODR010000080.1:0-1025 GCF_051201035.1 Thermoanaerobacterium thermosulfurigenes | reverse complement strand
AATCTATTTTATTTCATTCCCTAACATTTGTACATAGTGCTTTTTCCCTTCAGTAAGTATAGTTGAGTGCCAGATGGGAAATCTTATCTTGAGGTGGGTTTCACGCTTAGATGCTTTCAGCGTTTATCCCTTCCAAACTTGGCTACCCAGCTGTGCGTACGGCTACGCAACTGGTACACCATCGGTTTGTCCACCCCGGTCCTCTCGTACTAAGGGCAGATCCTCTCAAATTTCCTGCGCCCGCGACGGATAGGGACCGAACTGTCTCACGACGTTCTGAACCCAGCTCGCGTACCGCTTTAATGGGCGAACAGCCCAACCCTTGGGACCTACTTCAGCCCCAGGATGCGATGAGCCGACATCGAGGTGCCAAACCTCCCCGTCGATGTGGACTCTTGGGGGAGATCAGCCTGTTATCCCCAGGGTAGCTTTTATCCGTTGAGCGACGGCAATCCCATTCTCTACCGCCGGATCACTAAGCCCGACTTTCGTCCCTGCTCGAATTGTCTTTCTCGCAGTTAGGCTACCTTCTGCCTTTGCACTCTTTCGCGCGATTTCCTTCCGCGCTGAGGTAACCTTTGGACGCCTCCGTTACTTTTTAGGAGGCGACCGCCCCAGTCAAACTGCCCGCCTGTCAGTGTCCATATGCCGGTTTACGGCTCCTATGTTAGAATTTCGGTAATATCAGGGTGGTATCCCAACGTTGGCTCCATATAGGCTGGCGCCCATATTTCTCTGCCTCCCACCTATCCTGTACAGATATTACTAAAATTCAGTGACAAGCTGCAGTAAAGCTCCATGGGGTCTTTCTGTCCTGTCGCGGGTAACTCGCATCTTCACGAGTACTACAATTTCACCGGGTCCCCCTTCAAGACAGCGCCCAAGTCGTTACGCCTTTCGTGCAGGTCGGAACTTACCCGACAAGGAATTTCGCTACCTTAGGACCGTTATAGTTACGGCCGCCGTTTACTGGGGCTTAAGTTCAGAGCTTCTCCGGCACTCAACTCTATCTACTAAGAGTTTAT
>NZ_JBPODR010000079.1:0-1055 GCF_051201035.1 Thermoanaerobacterium thermosulfurigenes | reverse complement strand
ACTAAAACTTCGCACATAAATAATTACTCTGTTCCTTGAAAACTTAATGCTTTGCCAGAAAAAAGTAATAGTAATTTACACAATTATGCACACTTCGGAAGTCTTTCCTTAAGTTCTTTGGGAATCGCAGCCATAAAAGCATCAAGTAATTGGTCCAGCTGTTCTGAAGATAACGATAGTTTATCTGTTATTGTATCTATGAATACTTGCATAAGTAGATGAAAAGCCTGAATCAGCGTAATATCGGACATTTCATCCTGTATGTAGTAAAATATCTCTCCCATTGTTCGTAAATCTGATGATCGACGGTTCTCTAGTGCAAGCATCATGTATCTGGTAAATACGATTGCTGTATGTGCTGTCATCGCATCGTAAGATAATGAATTGCATTCCTTGCTGAGCTTCAAGTATGATTTACACACTTTGAAAAAGACTTCTATATCCCAGCGCTTCCCGTATATACGAATGATTTCGTCCTCGTTAAGGTTTATATCCGTGGTAATAAGTGCCAGATAGTCTTTTCGATTATTCCTGTTTCTGACAAATACAATTCGAGCAGGAATAGATTTTCCGTCTTTTTCAATGGAAACTTCCACGGATAACAGGTATCTAGACCTGCCTCTTCTTTTTCTGTTCTGCTTGTATATTTCTGTTAACGGCTGCATTATTCCATTATATAGGTAATGCATCTTTGATGTTTTCTTTGCCATTGCAATAACATCATAGCCTATTTCTTTAATAGCAATCAAAGAAGAGGGAGAACAGAACCAAGTGTCAAACAATACATAAGATGCTGGAATCATTGCTTTTTTAGCGGTCTTTATTAATTCCAGAGCTACGGCTGTTGCTTTAGTTTGGGATAGATTCCTTCTTAAATACCCGGCGGAACGCTTGTCCACAGGTATAGCTTCATTGATACGATTCTTTTGATTCTCAGTAGATAAAAGACATCCATTGACTGGGATAAAAGTATTTCCATCTGACCATCCGAGTGTAAGTAGGCGAAAGCCATATTTGTATGTTTTCTTAGCATGGTCATATACTTTTGCTAGTAG
>NZ_JBPODR010000078.1:0-1067 GCF_051201035.1 Thermoanaerobacterium thermosulfurigenes | reverse complement strand
GACAAAAGCCTGTCCCATATCAACTTTACAGTATAATAATGCTACAAGTTATCTCAAAAGTAAACATAAAGGCCGTAAAATAAAAGATGTGACGGTCTGTGCCATGTACTTAATCATTTGATATTTTAGATACATGGCAATAGATGTGATTTCTAAATAAGGTTTTAAAGAAGAGGTAATTTCCAATTATCAATGTGTTTTATTAAGTTTTAAAATGTGAGACAAATTTATTGTCTTTAATAATAATTATACGAGGAGGATATAAGTATGGGTATTTTTGATATACTTGGCAATTTAGTAAAATCATCGGGTGTAGTTGCAGTTTCTTTATTGGAAGCAACTAAAGTTGCTCCTAATAGCATGGGGTGTTATAAGCTTTTTTGCAATGGAAATTTAGTATATGTTGGAAAAGCCGAAGATGGTCTCAGAAAAAGATTTGTTCAGTATTACAATGGGACAACAAACCATTATACATCTGCAAGAAATATTTTTGAAAATAGAGATAGTATAGTTGTTAGATGGGTTGTATTGCAATCAAGGGAAGAATGCAGAAGAGTTGAAGCACAATGGATTAGAGATTTAAGTCCTGAATGGAACAAACAAAGTGGATGGGAAGGTTATTGAGGTGACAAGTTTTATGCTATTTCTTTATGTTATTTGATGAAACGTGATTTAGAGAATGTAAACAAATGCGTTATAATTGTGTGCCCGAAGATTTCTAAGAAGGGTATTTGCGAATTTTATAAATCATTTTCTAAAATTATAGAAAACGGTGTTGATATTACTATATATACAAATCCTACATTTAAACATAAAAATAGAAATGCAAAAGATGTTATTGAGGAAATAAGAAATAAAAATATTAAAGTGATTGAGAGAGAAAAATTCAATATAAATATGTACATTATTGATTCTATTATATGAGCAGGTAACATAAATATATTTTATGGAGTTCCAAATAAAATAAATATGCTATAGATGAGAAAATTCACTAACATAAATTACCATAATAAACTTACATGAAAAATTTAATGAACAATAAGAGACAAATGCTCACTTTTATTGTA
>NZ_JBPODR010000077.1:0-1105 GCF_051201035.1 Thermoanaerobacterium thermosulfurigenes | reverse complement strand
ATAGAAAGGTCATGTTAAATTATTGTTCGGTGTATTAACTCCCGATTTGATATAAATCATGTAACTTTGTTACAAATATATTATACTAGGAGGATTAACAAATGGATGCAATTGAATTGTTAAAGGATAGGAGAAGCTGCAGAAATTTTTTGGATATTCCCATAGACGATGACGTTTTAAATGACATATTAGAAGTTGGTTTAAATGCCGCCAGCGGAGGCAATACTCAGCCATGCACTATAATTAAGATAAGGGATAAAGTTAAAAAGTCAAAGCTTAAAGATTTGCTTGGACAGAATTTTATTGAAAAATGCGACACTGTCTTAGTATTTCTTTTGGATTTTTATAAGCAAAAAAGATGGTGCGAAATAAGTATGGCACCTTATGGGCGGAATAGATCTTTTTTGGAATTTATAATCTCTTTAGAAGATGTAATGTGTGTTGCACAAAGCATTGAATGTGCATGCACTTTAAAAGGTATAGGCAGTGTTTACTTAGGTACGCCAAATCTACGCTATGAGGAAATAAAAGAGCTTTTAGAATTGCCAGAGCTTACTATACCTGTATTAGCTATGTGCCTTGGGAATGTAAAAGGTAAAATAAATTCCAGAAAAAAGCTTCAAAAAGATGCAGTCATTTTTGACGATAAGTACAAAAAATTAAGCGATGACGAAATTGAAAGATATTATGAAGAAAAATACCAAAACAGCAATACGTACATAAATGACAAAAACAGCTATTTGATAGATGATCTTTACAGAATCGCTTCAATGGTTAACGGAAAGAACTTTGCAGACAAAGTAAAAGCAAATGTTGAAAAAAACGGTTATATAAATCCAGCACAAAAATTATTTGGCCTTCATTATAATCCTACGGAAATGATAGGTATGAATCAATGGATATGGAACTTTTTCAAAGAACAAGGCTTTGATTTTTTAGATGATACATTTCATGTAGACCGACTGGATGTAAAATAATTAGTATTTACCTATAGATGAGAAAATTTGCTTACATAAATTACCATAATAAACTTACATGAAAAAATTTAATAAAAAATAGAGACAAATGCTCGCTTTTATGGTATTTAATATGTTGTTACACTATA
>NZ_JBPODR010000076.1:0-1127 GCF_051201035.1 Thermoanaerobacterium thermosulfurigenes | reverse complement strand
CTCCTCGTATAATATGATTTGTAATCAACTAAAAAGATCGATCTTTAAAAAGATTACAAAATTTAATTGAACCTTGATAATTGAATATTGTTTTTTAATTTCGTTATTATTAGCTCTCTCAAGTGCCACTTGATACTTATGCATACATCGCATAACTACTATCTATGTTTGGAATGATGGATTGTCAAGCCCGAACGCAGTGAGTTTATTTTAGGCTTGACTATACATCGGCCAAACATATAATCTTCTATACGATGTATGCTGGATCGCTGCATTTTGCATTTGTAGTACACGAATTCCCTCTTTCTTCTTCAGGTTGTCTCTGTTAAACTATTTTTAGAATTTGGTTTCAGGGTCGCTCTGAAAACCTCCTGAAGACCCTACTTTAGGGTACTTCTCGTCTAAGACTGCACCCCTGGGATTACTCGTTTAGTTCTGACTCGCTTGCTGTCCATATCATACTCTTCCGTATGTTTCAGCATCCATACGGTGTATCCTATGAGTATTGATATAGTTCTGATATCGCGAGGCTGTTTCTCGGTAATCTGTCAGGGATTAACCTGGTACTGGTTCTCAATTTTTTTAATGAAAGGAGGAATTTACGTGCCCAGTACTTTATTCGTCGGTATAGACGTAAGCAGTCAATCTAATTCTGTTTTCTTTATTGATCAAGATGGCAATAACCTCATTAAGAAACCTTTTTCGGTTTCTAATGATATCCCAGGTGCTGATTCTATCATCTCTGAGGTGATTTCTCATGCTAACGCTATTAATGCTTCCTGTGTCAAAATTGGTATGGAAGCCACTTCTCATTATGCATGGCACCTCCATCTTCACCTGGCTTCTTCTCCTGACCTGGCACCTTTTAACCCTAAATTCTTTGTTATGAATCCAGGTGTCGTCAAGGGTTTTAAAAAGGCTTATACCTATTTGCCTAAAACTGACGATTTTGATGCCAGAATCATTGCTGATTGTGTCAGATTCGGTAGGGTAAACCCTACTCCTATGCCTGACTTTAGGTATGCTGCGCTACAGCGCCTTACTCGTTTTAGATACCATCTGGTACAAACTATATCCAGTGAAAAGAGCAGAGCTTTGAACCTCCTTTATCTCAAGTTCTCTTCATA
>NZ_JBPODR010000075.1:0-1217 GCF_051201035.1 Thermoanaerobacterium thermosulfurigenes | reverse complement strand
TCGGTCACTTAGGAGTATTTAGCCTTGGGAGATGGTCCTCCCGTCTTCCCACCGGGTTGCCTATCCTGTGGTACTCTGGATCCCACTCGGTATTTAAAGCTTTCGCCTACAGGGCTTTCACCTTCTTTGGCCTGCCTTCCCAGGTCTGTTCGGCTTCGCTTTTTATACCTTCTTGTGGTCCTAAACCCCCGGCACTCAATTAGAACTGCTATTTCTCTATTTTTGCTTTTTTAACAATTCTAATTGAGTGCCGGGTTTGGGCTCCTTCCTTTTCGCTCGCCACTACTCAGGAAATCGACTTTTTCTTTCTTTTCCTCGCGCTACTTAGATGTTTCAGTTCACGCGGTGTCCCTTCCTCATGGCTATGTGTTCACCATGGGATGCTTAAGTATTACCTTAAGCGGGTTTCCCCATTCGGAGATCTCCGGATCTGCGTCTGCTTGCGACTCCCCGGAGCGTTTCGCCGCTTGCTGCGTCCTTCTTCGGCTCTAAGTGCCTGGGCATCCACCATACGCCCTTTCTAACTTGACCTATTGTTTCCTCGTTTTTTCTTCGTTACCCATATTTGCATTGTGCAGTTTTCAAGGTTCACTTATCATGGTGGGCTTAGATGGACTCGAACCATCGACCTCACGCTTATCAGGCGTGCGCTCTGACCACCTGAGCTATAAGCCCATGGTGGAGATGAGGAGATTCGAACTCCTGACCCCCTGCTTGCAAGGCAGGTGCTCTCCCAACTGAGCTACACCCCCATGACCATGTTGAGGGCTTAAACCCTCAAAACTGAACAGTGAGATATCGTATTTATTTTATCGCTCACATAGGCTCCGTGTTCTATGTGTCTTCGATTCTTTTCGCTCGTTTCGCTAACGGCACTTAACGACGTCCTGTCGTAGTGCCTCTCGCGTGGTCCTTCACGCTCGCACGCTTCACTCGCTTCATTCATCGGACACATTTACGAACACTCCGCTATATGTTCGCTCTTAAAATAAATACTCTTTCTTTTCTTTATTGTAGGATTGCTCCTTAGAAAGGAGGTGATCCAGCCGCACCTTCCGATACGGCTACCTTGTTACGACTTCACCCCAATCATTTACCCCACCTTCGGCAGCTCCTTCCTTGCGGTTAGGTCACTGACTTCGGGTGTTGTAAACTCTCGTGGTGTGACGGGCGGTGTGTACAAGGCCCGGGAACGTATTCACCGCGGCATGCTGATC
>NZ_JBPODR010000074.1:0-1227 GCF_051201035.1 Thermoanaerobacterium thermosulfurigenes | reverse complement strand
CATGTTACCATATCTGATGAACCAGTAGGCTCCCCCATAATAAACGAGGCAACTGTAGTTGTTGCAATGAATAGGCCTTCTTTAGAAAAGTATGAGCAAGATATTGTAAAAGGTGGATTGCTGCTTATAAATAGCTCATTGATTACTATAGAACATAAAAGAAAGGATATTGAAGTATACAGAATTCCTACAAACGATATTGCAAATCAACTTGGGAATCTCAAAGTGGCCAATTCAATCATGATTGGGGCTTTGATTGGTTTAAAAAACATGATCAGCGAGGCTGCTATTAAAAGTGCCTTCAACAAGGTTTTTGAAGGCAAAGAAAATCTCATACCTTTAAATATAGAAGCATACGAAAGAGGCAAAGAATTTATATCTTCTCAGCTTGTGGTAAGATAAACCTCCCATTGTGGAGGTTTCATTTTTAAAGAACTTTTTTTGCTTTTTTATCTATTATAGTTATAGGTGATATGAATGGTGTTGTACTATTTTATTAAGGCCATTACTTTAGCGGTTATGTCCTTATTTTTTGGATTTAACGTAAATTTGTTGGGCAATTTGCCGGATGAACCCTGCATATTTGTGGCTAATCACAAAAGTATCTTAGATCCAATAGCACTTATGGACGCTATCGATAGGAGAGTTTTTTTCATAGCCAGCAAGGATTTATATAGGATGCCTATTTTGAGTTTGATTTTAAATGCATTAGAAACAATACCTATCAAAAAAAATTCCGCAGATGTAAGTGCGTTAAAGAAAGCTATCAAGATGCTTGATGATGGGAGATCCATCGCTTTGTTTCCAGAGGGAGGAATATCACTTGACAAAAGTGTAATAAAAATTTACAAAGGTGCAATGTATCTCTCATGCAAAACAGGATGTCCTATTGTGCCTGTAGGCATAAATGGAACTGATGTTGTATTGCCTATGGGAGAGTATCTTCCACATGCAGGAAGGATTTCTGTAACGATAGGCAAAAGCATATACCCAGATGTATCGATGGATAAAGGCGATTGCTTGGATAAAATGGCTCACGAAGTGTTAAATTCATTAAATAGCCTTATAAATAATCGGGATTTAAAATAGCTGTGAGGGATTGTGCTAAATTATTCATAGAATTAAGCATACCTACTTAGTGTATAATTTTAGTAGGCGGTAAAAAATAGAAAAAGGAAGGCATCCAAAAGATACCTTCCACTTACATGAATCATCCGCTATAATGTT
>NZ_JBPODR010000073.1:0-1380 GCF_051201035.1 Thermoanaerobacterium thermosulfurigenes | reverse complement strand
ACAATTATGACACAAATATGAGGGGGAATTAAAATTGAATAAAAAACTATTCAAATGGAAGTATATATTTATAACTTTTGGGCTAATCAGTGCCATTATTATCGCATCCGTCATGAATCTAAAAACTACTTTTGCCAATCTAACAGAAAAAAAGCCTGTTCCCAATAACGACGATCCGGGACAAAGAATACTTGTTGTCGTACCACACCCTGATGATGAATCGTTGGGAATGGCAGGTGTCATACAAAAAGCTATCGAATTGAAAAGACCTATAAAAGTAGTAATTGTAACAGATGGTGAAAGTTACAAAAAAGCTGCTCAAGTCTTTACAGGTGACATCAATCCAACACCAGCAGACTATTATAAACTTGGACTTCAAAGGCACAGTGAAAGTTTAGCTGCAATGTCTGTACTTGGTCTTCCAAAAGATGACGTGATATTTTTAGGCTTTGCTGATGGCAGTACAAGATTTTTGTGGAGCGATTTTTGGGACAATGGAAAACCCAGGATTAGCGGTGGAACAAATGTGGCATATTCTCCATATAAAGATGTGTACAAACCTGGTGTTGCATATACAGGTGAAAATTTAGAAAATGAGCTGCAAGACATTATAAAGTCATTTAAGCCTACAGATATTTACTATCCTTTAGCAGATGACGTACATCCCGATCACTGGGCTGTAAGCAACTTCACAAGATATGCGATAACTGCACTTAATTTAAACGTAAGAGAGCACATGTTTTTAGTTCACCATCCACAATGGCCTGTGCCATGGTTATTGATGCCAAATGACTCTCTTTTACCACCAACAGACATGAAAGACAGCAACACTGTATGGCAAAGTATTCCTCTTTCGAAGCAAGAAGAAGCTAAAAAGGAAGAAGCCATTAAGCAGTATACATCCCAGATAAAAGTGATGGAGCCATTTTTAATGGCATTTGTAAGGAAAAATGAGCTTTTCGGGACAAAGCCTGTCATTACGATTCCAGAAGTTGAAACGAAGCCAAACTTATACGACAAAAACATGCCTTTCTCGCTTTTAAGCATACCAGCAGGTGGAATTCTCGATCAAGAAATCTATAAAAGCGCTGATCTTACAAAGCTTGCTTCCTTCTACTATGATAATCACTTGTATATAGGTGTTCAAACACTGTCGCCTATATCAAAAGATGTAAAATACAACATCGAAATGAGGTTGTTTTACAATAATAGCATAAAGAGAATCGATTTAGGACTGGTAAATGACAAGCTCTATCAGTACAGAAAAGCCAATAATTCACTTCTTAAATCTATAGCATCAAGACCAATAATAGACAAAAATATATTGTGGATAAAATTGAATATCCCACAAAAACAGGACTTGCGCTATATATTCATGGG
>NZ_JBPODR010000071.1:0-1627 GCF_051201035.1 Thermoanaerobacterium thermosulfurigenes | reverse complement strand
TTCAGTATTTTATCGCAAAGGCTTTGTTATTTTCTGTATCTAATTTTTAATTTATGCCATAGTATGACGTTGGAAATTAGTTTCCGAAATCACTCAATCATGCATTATCCTAACTTCTTTTCAATCAAATTTGCCAACTCCCTGGCCATTGATTCTATCTTTTCTTGATCTTTGCCTTCTACCATCACTCTTACTAATGGCTCTGTCCCTGAAGGTCTTATAAGGACTCGACCTTCTCCTTTCATCTCTTCTTCAAGTTTTTCTATCTCTCTTGCTATATCTTCATCATCCATGTATTTATATTTCAGCTCATTTTTGACTTTTGCATTTATCAAAACTTGCGGATATGAAACCATGACATTGGCCAATTGAGACATCTTTTTACCACTTTTAACGAGCAATTCTGCTACTTTCAGAGCAGTTATCTCACCATCGCCTGTTGTATTGTGATCGAGGAAAATTATGTGTCCCGATTGTTCACCGCCTATTGAGTAACCATTTTTCACCATTTCCTCTAAGACATATCTATCTCCAACTTTTGTCTTTACTACATCTATTCCATTTCGTTTTAATGCTATGTCTAATCCTATGTTGCTCATAACCGTGACGACAACTGTATTTTTATTTAGTTTTCCTGTATTTTTAAGATGTATACCACACATAACCATTATATGATCTCCGTCTACAACATCGCCATTTTCATCAACCGCAATAAGCCTGTCTGCATCGCCGTCAAAAGCAAATCCTACATCAGCACCTGTTCCAGCCACGATCTCTTGAAGCACTTTAGGATTTGTAGATCCACATTTGACATTTATTTTTTCTCCGTTTGGATGTGAACCGTATAATATCACGTCTGCCCCTAATTCGTGAAAAAGTATCGGTGCAACTGTGCTGCTTGCTCCATATGCACAATCTAAAACCACTCTAAGTCCCTTTAAATCACAATCTATAGTAGATTTCAAAAATTCAATGTAATCCCTCTGTGCACTCTCACTTTCCACTACATTTCCAACATCCAATCCTGTAGGTGTCGGCAACTGGCTTTTTTCATTTATTATCTTCTCTATTTTGTCTTCCACTTCATCAGGAAGCTTATATCCATCTCTATTAAAAAATTTGATACCATTGTACTCAACAGGATTATGTGACGCTGAAATGACGACACCTGCATCTAATTTATAATGTCTTGTTAAATATGCAACAGCAGGTGTAGGTATAATACCAGCGTCTATGACCTCTGCTCCAACAGACGTAAGTCCCGCTGTCAATGCACTCTGAAGCATATCTCCAGATACTCTGCTGTCACGCCCTATTAAAATTTTTGGCCTTCTTGAACATTCCGTCAAAACATACGCGCCAGCTCTTCCAAGCTCAAACGCAAGTTGTGGCGTAAGATCTTTGTTGGCAATCCCTCTTACACCATCTGTGCCAAATAATCTAGCCATAAAATCCATTCCTTTCAGTATCAAAAAATCATACGATAATATTTTATCACACTAATAGATCCAATGCAATTTACCGTAGGTATGGTTTGTGTCAAGTAGTTGTTGGCAAATTTTTTTCTTTAAATTTTATCCGCATAATGTTTAATATGTTGTGAATTTTCATGCAATTATTTTTACTC
>NZ_JBPODR010000070.1:0-1790 GCF_051201035.1 Thermoanaerobacterium thermosulfurigenes | reverse complement strand
CTTTTGGCTATTCTTTCTTTTAACCATCTTCTTGCATTATGAGATTTTTTTAATTGCTTTTCTCTCTTTTGGGCATCTTCTTTTGCTTTATATGCTTCTTAGTAGATTAGTTCCCATTTATGCCCTTTTGTGTATTTGTTTAGTCCTTTATTATGAGCTTCTACTCTTTTCTTTATATTCTCTGAATAGCCTGTATATATGCCTCCATTTTCATTCTTTATTATATAGACATAATACATTTCTTTCACTCCTAATAGGTATAGTTGAGTGCCGGATGACCCTTCCCCTTAACCTTCCAGCACCGGGCAGGCGTCAGCTCCTATACTTCGTCTTTCGACTTAGCAGAAACCTGTGTTTTTGGTAAACAGTCGCTTGGGCCTCTTCTCTGCGGCCTTTCGGCACTCCTTCTCCCGAAGTTACGGAGTCTTTTTGCCGAGTTCCTTAATGAGGGTTCTCCCGCTCGTCTTTGGATTCTCTCCTCGCCTACCTGTGTCGGTTTGTGGTACGGGCACCTTATCCTCGATAGCAACTTTTCTTGGCAGCCCCTTCGAAACTTCGCCTTTCGGCTCCCCTTCACAGCTCTTATGAGCTTTGGTACTTCACTCAAAGCTCTTTTCGTCGCTGCTTGGACGTGCTCTACCAACCGCACGCTTTTCTTATCTCGCTGCGTCCTTGCTTCTCTTTTGACGGATTTCGGTGGTACCGGATTTATTACCGGTTCTCCATCGCCTACGCTTTCGCCTCGGCTTAGGTCCCGACTTACCCTGGGCGGATTATCCTTCCCCAGGAATCCTTAGGCTTTCGACGGTAAGGTTTCTCGCCTTACTCTCGTTACTTATACCGGCATTCTCTCTACTGTACTGTCCAGATTCGCTTTCGCTTGTCCTTCGTCCTGTACAGTACGCTCCCCTACCATTCTTTCTTTAGAATCCGTAGCTTCGGTGGCATGTTTTAGCCCCGTTTATTTTCGGCGCGGGATTTCTCGACCAGTGAGCTATTACGCACTCTTTGAATGTATGGCTGCTTCTAAGCCAACATCCTGGTTGTCTTGGAAATCCTACTTCCTTTTCCACTTAACATGCTCTTTGGGACCTTAGCTGTCGGTCTGGGCTCTTTCCCTTTTGACCACGGATCTTATCACTCGTAGTCTGACTCCCAGGGTCTCAATATGGCATTCGGAGTTTGATAGGGTTCGGTAACCTCTTTGGCCCCTAGTCCATTCAGTGCTCTACCTCCATATTTCCTTCCCCCTGAGGCTAGCCCTAAAGCTATTTCGGGGAGAACCAGCTATCTCCGAGCTCGATTGGAATTTCTCCGCTACCCACAATTCATCCCATGACTTTTCAACGTCAACGTGGTTCGGGCCTCCACCAGATCTTACTCCGGCTTCACCCTGATCATGGGTAGGTCGCACGGTTTCGGGTCTATGATATGCAACTTTCGCCCTTTTAAGACTCGCTTTCGCTTCGGCTCCGCTTTCGCTTAACCTCGCTGCATATCTATAACTCGCCGGTCCGTTCTACAAAAAGTACGTGGTCGTCCGGCTCTCAACTGGACACGCTAGTTCTTTTTTCTTCTCTCTAACATGTTCAGTTGAGTGCCGGACTTCCACTGCTTGTGGACATATGGTTTCAGGTTCTCTTTCACTCCCCTCCCGGGGTTCTTTTCACCTTTCCCTCACGGTACTATGCGCTATCGGTCACTTAGGAGTATTTAGCCTTGGGAGATGGTCCTCCCGTCTTCCCACCGGGTTGCCTATCCTGTGGTACTCTGGATCCCACTCGGTATTT
>NZ_JBPODR010000069.1:0-1996 GCF_051201035.1 Thermoanaerobacterium thermosulfurigenes | reverse complement strand
AAGCGTTATAGAGGTGATTACATGTTCAAATTAAGTTTAAACGAAAATGAAATAAATTTCAAGGATTTAGAAGTAAAAATTTACAAATTAGTCTGCGAAGAAGCTTGCAAAATAATGGCTCAAATCCTTATGGAAATAGATGATATGTTACTAGATGTTATACAGCAAATTATTTCAATATAAAAAGCACCATAAAAAGCAAAATAATTTAACCTTATCCATTATGTAAAGTTAATTAATTTTCATATTCATGTATAAGATTGGTTAATCTTGCCTACAATTATAGAAAAAAATAATGGGGCGGTAAAATTAATTACCACCCCAAGAAAGGTATCACAATGATAATTATAGCCTTTCCAGTCAAAAATATACATGAATATATCGAAAATAAATCATATTTGTACATAGATACACCATCTGGATGTCCTAATTGTAATTACAACGGTAAATTGTATAGGCATGGTTATTACTGCAGGGGTGTCTTTATCGACAATGATTGTGTGGATATTACCATAGCAAGAGTTATTTGCCCTGTATGCCATAAAACACATGCTTTAATACCGGACTTTTTAGTGCCATATTTCATCTATCCTTTATCTGTTATTTTAACTTCCTTGAAAAAAATATTTATCGATGGACATGGCACTACATATGTTGCTGATGAAATCATTAAAGAGTTTAATTTGTCTTTTGTAAAAGAGCAAAATATCAGTTATTTTAAAATGAGATTTCTCTCGATTATGAATTATGTTTACAGCTTTTTTGCTAATTTTCAAGAATACATTGAAACAATGAACAGCTTATCACCTAGAACTTTGATAAGCAATATTTGTAAATATACAAAAGAAAAGCTAAAGTTTAATTTACACTATTTTGATTTGATGAAAGTACATTTTTTCAAAAAAGTTTAAACTTAATTCTTGGTAGAATTTTTTTGCTTTTTTACAAAAGCCTTGTTTTCATCATAATTTACCGCTATTTTTGACTGTATAATTATTGTAATTCGTTGAATAATGTTTAATCTGAATTTATCTATGTAAATTTATCTAATTCGCATTTTGTCTCTCCACATAACTTTTGTGAATGTACCATCATTATCCAGTCAATAATACTGATAATTAAATTGAGGAGGTTTTTAGACATGGATAATGATGTTAAACAAAAAATTGCTTACTTTAAATTTTCGTTGATAGCACCGCTTATCAATGAAAATTACACTCAGGAAACTGCAAAAGAATATATGGAGCATTCCTGTAATAAAAAAATATAGGATTTGAAATAAAAAGTACCTCCTGATAAAATACAAGATGTCGATTGTTCATGAACACGACTCTCAAAATAACAAGGAGGTACCTAATATGAAGTATAACCAAAATTTAAAGATATTGCAAATAACAGAAAAGACATTGATCGTGTCAAGTATTTTTAGGTTTTTTTGAAAAAAAGACCTCACTATCACTCTAAGGATGAGCATTGAATAGCTAGATTTTAGCAAAAGTTTTTTAGTATTGAATTCTCTTAACTTCTCGATAGCATAAAATCATCACTCCTCATAATAATGACTAAAACTACAATCTTCAATATAAAGCACTTTGTATATGCATTATGCATGCTTTTAAATGGCACTTCTCAATAGTAATGATTTTATAGCCTGACTTGTTAATGTTTTTTTGTTTTGCAATATTGGCAAGCTTATTATGTTTTCATAAGTTGATTTTATTTTCTTTAGTTGCTGTTTTGCTTTATACACTGTTTGTTTTGGTAGTTCTATTGGCTTTAAGTTTTCATATTGCTGTTTTAATACGACATCTTTCAGCGATATGCCGCTTGCTTTTATTGCTCTTAATTTTGCCATTTTGTGAGCTCCAACCTTGCTCCATGAAATTGGTCTGCTTGATAGCCTCTCTGAAAGTACATGACTTACATGACTTTCTGCACTGCATCCTGTTATTTCTTTTTTGTAAAGGCTGTATGAATTTATTCCATCCCAATTGTT
>NZ_JBPODR010000068.1:0-2264 GCF_051201035.1 Thermoanaerobacterium thermosulfurigenes | reverse complement strand
GGACTAAATACATATCAAGTACGCTCAACAAAATCAATAGATAGATTATTATGGCTTATATCATTGACATACCTGTATTGTACGACTTCAGGTGACGAATATTGCAAATTTGGGCAAGGAATAAAAATAGTACGCAAAGAAGTACAAAAGCAGCGTGTTCAATGGTTGTATGAGCGAGCTAATAATAAAGTACCTATTGATGAAATTTTAGAAGAACTACAGTTAGCATAGGCGTAGTGTATCTATTTTATGGTAATATTTGTTATCAATTTTTCTCATCTATAGGTCCATAAATAGTTTTAATAAAAAATAATAGATTATATAAAAAATTAAGAATATAAAAAATTAAAAGAGTGCTAATTTTACTTTATGCGAGTTTTAAGTTACTTGAGCGGCACAGCCAACTACTACCGGTTAAAGTATATGATTGTTGAGATTTTATAATCAGGTAAAGATATTTAAGAATGTAGTAAAAAAATTATATTCATAATGGTGGCATAGTATTTTATTATATATATGTAAACAATTTTAAAATCATTTGAGAAAGGATGTGTGGTAATGAAAAGATTTAAAAAAGTGATGCTGATTGTGCTATCTTTATTATTGATACTTAGTGCATCAGCTTGCGGTTCTAATAGTTCAAACAACTCAAATGCTTCAAATTCATCAAAATCTTCTAGTTCATCAGAAAAGATAACGCTTACTTATTGGAACATATACACGACAGAACCTTTAAAAACAAAAGTGCAAGAAATAGTTGACAAATGGAATAAAGAGAATCCTAATGTGCAAATTGTACAAAGCGTTACAGAAAACGATGCATATAAAACAAAAATAAAAGCCGCAATAGCAGCTAATGAGGCACCAGATATAATACAATCATGGGCTGGTGGATTTTCAAAACCATTTGTTGATGCAGGAAAAATATTACCGCTTGATGATTATTTAAACGATGGTACTAAAGATCAGCTGTTACCTGGCGCACTTGATAATATTACTTATAACGGTAAGATATATGGGTTAGTTTATTCAGGGCAGGCTAGTGTTTTATTTATAAATAAAGAGCTATTTGAAAAATATAATGTAAAAATACCTACAACATTTAGTGAATTGATAGATGCTATAAAAACTTTTAAGTCAAAAGGTTTAACGCCATTTGCACTTGGTGAAAAAGATGAATGGCCTGGAATGTGGTACTATGATATGCTTGCGGTAAGAGAAGGAGGGGTACAACTTTGTAGAGATGCATTAAATGGAAAAGCATCATTTGATAATCAAGCTTTTATAGATGCTGCTGAGAAATTGCAGGAAATGGTTAATGCAGGCGCATTCGACCCTGGATTTATGGGGCTTACAAGAGATGAGGCAACAGCACAGTTTTCTCAAGGCAACATTCCAATGTATTTTGGTGGTAATTTTGATGGAGCTGTATTTGAAAATTCGTCGTCACAAGTTAAAGGTAAAGTTGAGGCAGTAAGATTCCCTTCTGTAGAAGGTGGAAAAGGTGATCCGACTGAATATATAGGCGGTGGTGCAAATGCTTTACTTATTAATGCAAATACAAAACATAAAGAAGAAGCCGTAAAAGCTGCTAAGTACCTTGCAAAACAGCTATCTGATGCGCAATATATAACTGCAGGAGGTTTACCTTGTTGGAAATATGATGATGTTGATCAAACTAAAGTAGATCCATTGGAAATACAAATAATGAACAATATTGTAGCAGGTTCAAAAGGGAGCGTAGCTGCATGGGATCTTTATCTGGAAGGAGATGCTGCACAGACACACAAAGATCTTGTCGCTCAATTACTTGCAAAGCAGATTACTCCAGAAGAGTATGCAAAACAGATGCAAGAAAAGATAAATGGAAAATAAAATAATATAGCAGAATTCAATTTCCTGCTAATTATTAAGATGTAATTAGCAGGAAATTGACAAAATAGTAAATATATAACATTAAATCTAAATATATTAAAAATTATACATTAAATTTGCCAAGTTAAGCGTGATGTGTGAATCTAAAATGGTACTGAAATTAAAAACTTATATAATATCTTAATCGAAGTAGTGTTTAATAAAATAAATAATATTATATTAATATTATCTATAAAGTGATACTTATATTTAGGCATGAATCATTTTTTATAAATTTTTGCGGTATTTTTATTGAGACAAGCGGTGAAATGTCAAGTAGTATTTTTTGGAACCTTGAAAAATAAAGGCCTCAAAAGTTCTAAAAAAGGCAACACTTAATAAACCTACCA
>NZ_JBPODR010000067.1:0-2491 GCF_051201035.1 Thermoanaerobacterium thermosulfurigenes | reverse complement strand
TTCTTTTATCAAATTCAACAGTGCCCATAATTGTCTTTATGTTTGTATGCTTTTTACCTTTACACCTATATTCTTTTTTGTCCCTTTTTTCTAGTTGTTAAACAGCAAGATACCACATCCTGAAAAATTGAGATTAAATAAGCTGATTTATCATAAAAAAGTATAAAGATTAAACAATCACTAAACATTGTTTTTACTTAAAAATTCACATTATACAATCTACAAGATCATATTATTCTAGAATCATATACATATAGCTGTAAGTATATTCATTTTTGGGTTTTACGCTTTTTGGGTAAATGCCATTTTGAATGTATCTTCTCCCCCGGATTGAACCGGGAGAAAGTTATTTTATGGCACCAACCCTCTCCGAAATGCTCAGGTTGCACCCCTGCATTTCCCTATCCCCTCCGGAGAAGAAGATACACTCATATATACAATTATTCTGTAATATTTATATCGCTTTGAGCTCTAAATACCAGCTCACCATTTATAGTTTTTTGACTTTCTTTAGCTCCTAAAATCATTGACATTTCTGCAAGTAAATTAATTTTTCTTAAATATCCATTTGTACTTGAATATATTAATTCAATTGCGTCATCAGTAAATATTGTTTCATTGCAGCCTGCACATTTTAATCTGGTTGTTATATATTCTTTTGTTTCATCTTTGTTTAAACCTTTAAATGAATAGTTTAAGACTATTCGCTGTCTTAATGCTTCATGTGCTTGTCTATTCAACTGTATAATTAATTGTGTCTGTCCTGATAATATAAGCAATGCATAATTTTTTGTATCCATGTCAAAATTAAATATAATGCGTAAATCGTCAAGGATCGAGTTGCTTATGAATTGGGCCTCATCAACAATGATAACAGGAGTTATGTTCTTTGAATGATAACTTAATATTACATCCTGTATCTGGCGAAACATATCACATTTTCTATGCTTTGGTATTAATCCTAAGCCGTCGGATAAATACCTGTAAAAATCCATAACGGTAAGTGTTGATATTGGTATGTATACAACCTTGTACATATTAGGATTTAAAGAAGTTGCAAAGCATTTTAGTGTATATGACTTACCAGATCCAGGATCTCCTGTTATTAACCCAAATCCTTTTTTATCTTTTAAAAATTCTAATCTGCTCATTGCTTGTATATAATCCTGTGATTTGTAGTGATATTTCACATCACAGTCTTTAGAAAATGGATTAAATGTTAATCCATAATATACATTAAACATTGTTTCTCCTTCTTTCTTCATTTACAAAGAAAAGTCTATTTCTTTTCTTCTTATCTTAGAATTATCAATTTTGTTTACTGGATGTATTGTTTGTAAGAGCTTACCGTCTTCGCTAAAAATATATGCTTTATCAAGTGATTTTGGGTAATATCGTATATTTACATAATCACCGATATATTGCATTGGTACTTCAAATTTAATTTTTTCTATTGATATTGTGGCATCTTTAATTACATGTCTTTTGACTCTATACAGAAATATGTTATCAAGCTCTTCCTTAGAATTTATGAATTTCATCGTGTCAGTATATTTAATAAATTTCTCTATGGGCTTCATATTTGTTGATGAATGTACTGTTTGATGATATATTCCTTCAATATATTTATTCAAGTTCTCATTCAATTCGTCTATGGAAGATATTTTCTGCCAATCAAATCCATACATCCATTGGTCTTTTAATGTTCTGAAAAACCTTTCAATTTTTCCTTTCGATTCTGGCGAATACGGTTCAGCATAACATAAAGACGTTCCTAATGAGGCACATATTAAATGCAATTGTTCGCTTTGGAATACCTTGCCGTTATCAACAAATAGTTTTTTAGGAACACCTCTTTTTGAAACAGCTTTTTTAAATGCATCAATAAGTGATATTACATTATCTGTATCATAAAATTCTGCATGTGTTATTAACCTTGATGAATCATCTAGAAAAGCAATAAGGTACGTCTTGATTTTCTTATCGTTTATAATTAAGTATGGACCCATAGATATATCAGATTGCCAGCAGTCATTAGGATGCTCCATTTCAAAGGCTCTCCTGTCTTTTATGTTTAATGCTAATGTAGATATTTTAGTTTTTCGAAGATATCTTTGGATTGTAGATAATGATACCTTATCAAGCTCGATAAACTTTTTAGCTAAAAGTTCATGATAGATTGATTTAGCTGATCTTCTTGGATTATCAAGTTTTAGATTTTTAATATAGGTTTTAACATCATCAGTTAAAACTCTTGAAGCACCTTTGTCGCATCTACTTTTAGGGTATAGACCTTCAAATCCATATTTTCTGTAGCAGTAAAGCCACGTCTTAATTGTATTAGGAGAGAATTCTCTTTTACCTAATAAAGGCACATCATAAACTTTAGAAGTAATTACCTCCCTCTATAATCTTTGATTTTCTTTTAATATCTCACTCATTCTCAGATTCTCACAATCTTCAAAGAAGCCCTCATGTATATCAATGCTAT
>NZ_JBPODR010000066.1:0-2497 GCF_051201035.1 Thermoanaerobacterium thermosulfurigenes | reverse complement strand
AAGGATTTCAGAATGAAATTTTGGGGGATAAATTTAAAATATGTCTCCTGAAATTCAGATATATCAGGCAACAGAAGTTGCCGAGAATATTCATATTATACTAGGAGGAATAAAACATGTTACTTGGTTATAGTGAAGAAGAATTGAAGGAAAGGAAAGGTTATGCGACGGCAAAAGAAATAGAGCAGCAACCGCGTTTGTGGAGAGAACTTTATGATATCCTTTTAGGTCAAGAGACTAAAATTACCGAATTTTTAGAACCAATATTGTCAAAAAAAGATTTAAGAATTATTTTAACTGGTGCAGGAACATCCGCTTTTGTGGGAGATAGCAGTGAAGGTTATTTAAGGAGAATGCTTAAAAAAGATGTAGAGGCTATTGATACAACAGATATTGTCGCTAAACCGCAGAATTTCTTCTTTGAAGATAAACCAACTCTTCTTATATCTCATGGAAGATCTGGCGATAGTCCCGAAAGTTTAGCTACGATAGAACTTGCAGAAAAAATTATAAAGGATGTTTATTTTTTGAATATAACATGCAATAGAGATGGAAAAATGGCGAAAGGTACAATTGACAAGAAAAATTGTTTAAATGTTTTTATGCCGGAAGAATCCAATGATGATGGTTTTGCTATGACAAGCAGCTTCACATGTATGCTTTTGACCGACTTGATGCTGCCGCATATTGAAGAGATTGAGAATGAAAAAGACATATTTGAAAAATTAGCAAGTGAGGCTGAAAGAATAATAAAAGAAGATGCAAGAGTAATAGAGGAAATATCAAGGAATAATTATGACAGATTGATATACTTAGGTAGCGGGAATTTAAAGGGATGTGCAACAGAAGCAGCTTTAAAGTCTTTAGAATTATCACACGGCGATGTCAATACAAATTCAAATACTCCTTTGGGCTTTAGGCATGGTCCCAAATCTGCTATTAATGATACTACGTTGATAGGATTCTTTGTTTCAAACGATACTTATACACAAAAGTATGACTTAGATTTAATACATGAGATAGCCAATGAACCTGGAAAGAGAAAATTAATGGTATTTTTACCTACTAACATATCTTTAGATAGTATAGATTATATATTTAAATTAAAACAAGATTTTGAAAAAGTGGATGAAGCATTTTTAACACCTTTATACATTATTTATGCACAGATGCTGGGATTTTATAAATCGTTAAATCTGAGTATAACACCTGATAACCCAAATCCAGAGGGACGAGTAAATAGGGTTGTGAAAGGTGTAACAATTTATAACTATAATTAAAAATTGACATAAACACCATCAAATACATCTAAGTATTTAATGGTGTTTTTAATTATTTACAACTACTAAATAAAAAAATTAAAAAAGGATATTGACGAATTAGAGTTTTTTATGTATACTAATACTTGTCACGGAAATTGGTCGTATAGCTCAGCTGGGAGAGCACCTGCCTTACAAGCAGGGGGTCATAGGTTCGAGCCCTATTGCGACCACTGTCATGGCCCAATAGCTCAGTTGGTTAGAGCGCCAGCCTGTCACGCTGGAGGTCGAGGGTTCGAGCCCCTTTTGGGTCGCCATAAAATTTAAAAAGCCTCGATAGCTCAGTCGGTAGAGCAAGGGACTGAAAATCCCTGTGTCAGTGGTTCGATTCCACTTCGAGGCACCATCAAGTTAAGCGGACATAGCTCAGTTGGTAGAGCATCACCTTGCCAAGGTGAGGGTCGCGAGTTCGAGTCTCGTTGTCCGCTCCAAAATTTGGCGGCATAGCCAAGTGGTAAGGCAGAGGTCTGCAAAACCTTTATCTCCAGTTCGAATCTGGATGCCGCCTCCATATAAAATCAAGCGATATCAAGCCTTTCATGGCTTTTATTTTTTTGGATTTTGCTTTAAAAGTATATTTTGCTAACATAAAAAATAAACTACTTTTTCGATTTATCTTCACGTTTTTATGAAAAATAGATCACTTATATTAGTATATACAAATCTGAGAATTTATAAAATATTTAGTATTATGCAAATATTAGTTTTTAATGAAATTAAATTATCTAAAATATTCATGAATTATTTATTGCATTTAAACAGGATTTCGATGAAATACGTCGAATATAATACATATAAAACAATAATAATCTTGTATAAATAAATCAAGATATTTTTGCATCGATTCATTTTTAATAGTTGATATAGTTTTTGTGTTTTGATACATTAAAATATTTTAATAAAAATCAAAATATTTTCTGACATTCGAACGCATTTATACTTTCTGCGTTATGATGTAAAGCTTTATTTATAGAATCAATAGAAAAGGCGATATTTTAAAAAGTATCTAAAAAATTATTGAAATTTTCTATTATAACTTATTCAAACGATACCATAACAGAATTTTATGCT
This sequence comes from Thermoanaerobacterium thermosulfurigenes, assembly GCF_051201035.1. NCBI lineage: Bacteria > Bacillati > Bacillota > Clostridia > Thermoanaerobacterales > Thermoanaerobacteraceae > Thermoanaerobacterium > Thermoanaerobacterium thermosulfurigenes. The sequence continues at coordinate 107 of NZ_JBPODR010000066.1, read as the reverse complement.
GCAAATATAAAGCAATAATTTCAGGTATTTATACAGAAAATTGCATAAATTAAAATTAATAATTCAATTTGAAATAGTATTGCAATTACCTGTTAAAGGTATTATAA
>NZ_JBPODR010000065.1:0-2750 GCF_051201035.1 Thermoanaerobacterium thermosulfurigenes | reverse complement strand
AAAAACGGAAAATCACATATTTCTAGCTGCTCTTAGTTAAATTATATAAATCAACGTGTTTATCACTCTATAAATTTTTAAATGCGAAATCTCTGTGTAAAATGAATAAAAAATTATTAAAACTTCCTGAAGTGGCAGAAATATTAGATTTAAAAGAAGACAGAGTATATGCTTTGGCAAGAGAAGGCATTTTGCCTGTTGTTCATGTAGGACGCCAGCTAAGAGTCGATCCCGATAAATTATTAGAATGGATTGACAATGGCGGAAAAGCTTTCGATGGCGGCTGGAAAAAATCAAGTTAAAACAGCCTTTATGTTAATTAAGGAAGGGATCTGCAATGGACAAAAATACCATAGAAAAATCTATGGCAAATAAAAAAAATAAATTGTGCACTAATAATACTATATGTAATATGTTTGAATATGTCAAATCTAATATTTCCCTATTACAGGCTATAGAACTTTACGGTTTTATGCCTGTAAAAAAGGGGTCACATTACTTCATAGTATGTCCATTTCATGCAGATAAGAATCCTTCCTTAGCAATATATGAAGATGTCTATCATTGCTTTGGATGCCAAGCACATGGCGATGTTATAGATTTTACAGCAAGATATTTTAATATTACGCCATTAGAAGCAGTTGAAAAGCTGGCGAATGACTTTGGCATACCTTTATCGCGAATTAAGCCTAATAAGGAAATCCAGAAGAAAGCTATTAAAAGGCAAAAATTTAATAGTCTACTTAAGAATTTTAAGAGCAAATATGATGAAACGTATGACTATCTTTGCAAGCTATTTCAAGCATATACGAAGATAAAATCATTAGTTGAAATACCTGACGATATGGATTTGGAAGCATTTGTTGAAGCCTGCAAATATCAAGACCTGATTGAATATTGGATTGACACATTAAGAAATGGTTCATTAAAGGAACAGCTTGACGTTATTAAGGAGGTCAAAAAATGGCGACAAGAGAAGAAAAAGAAAATGAGATGATGGCATTATTAGAAGAAGCAGAAAAAGATGGCATATTATCAGACGATCTACAGAAAGAAGACAAACAAGAAGAAAATGAGACGCAAGAAGAATTACAGAAGGAAGCAGTGCCATGGCCTGACGATTTTAAAGAAGAAGCCTTTAGAGGATTAGCAGGTGAAGTAGTAAAAGCCATAGAACCATATACAGAAGCAGACAAAAACGCATTACTGATAAATTTTTTAGTAGCGTTTGGAAATGTAGTAGGACGTCAAGTTTACACTGTTGTAAATAAAACAAAGCATTGCTTAAATTTTGATGCACTGTTAATCGGTGATACTTCTACAGGTCGAAAAGGCACATCATGGGATCCAATATTCGAATTATTTAATAGAGTTGATCCTCAATGGGCTAAAAATTGCAATAAAAGCGGATTGGTAAGCGGTGAAGGTTTAGCATACCATGTCAGAGATCCAATATACAAAAAAGAAACAAATAAAAAAACACATGAGATAGAAACGGTATTAGTAGATGAAGGAGTAGAAGATAAAAGGCTGATGGTGGTTGAAGGTGAATTTGCGAGTGTTTTGCGTGTAATGCAAAGAGAAGGTAACACACTATCACCAGCTATAAGGCAAGCATGGGATGGGAAAAACCTTCAAGGACTTCAAAAAAATAATGCCATAAAAGCTACAGAACCGCATATTAGCATTATTGGGCATATAACACCTGAAGAGTTGGATCGATACCTTGCAGATGTGGATTTATTCAATGGGTTCGCAAATCGATTTTTGTTTGTTTGTATTCAGAGTAATAAGCTTTTACCAGAAGGTCCAGAAATACCAGATGCAATATACAACAATTTAGTTTTAAAAGTGAATGACGTTTTAGAATGGATAAGGCACTTAAAGCCAGAGGAGCAGAAATTGAAACGCAATAATAAGGCTGAAGCTATATGGGCAGAAGCATATAAAGATTTAAGGCACACTAAAAAAGGGATAATCGGAAAAGTTTTAGGACGTGCAGAGGCACAGACTTTAAGGTTATCGATGCTATATGCAGTATTAGATAAATCAAAAGAGATACGACCAGAACACATTATATCGGCGTTGGCTATATGGGAAAGATGCAAACAATCGGTAGAATACTTCTTTGGTGACGATGAAGAAGATGATCCAATTATGATAAAGATATTGGAAGGTCTTAAAAAAAGACCAATGTCACAGGCAGAAATAAATAGTGAAATATTTCAAAGGCACGTAGATGCAAAAATAATTTCAAGAGCATTAAGGGAATTATCAAAAGAACGTAAGATAGTTTGTGTAAAGCAAGCTACAGGAGGCAGAACAAAAAAAATATGGAGTATAGTTGCGAAAAAAGCGAATTAAGCGAAAAAGCAGTTTAAAAGCAGAGTTGAAGCAGTGAAAAAACTGCGCAATATATGCGAAAAAAGTTTCTATCTTTTATCGATAATTAGCTTTTTACCTTTTAATCTTTTTTCGCACTTAATTCGCAATATAAAACAGACTTGAAAACCGCTATATATCTATTATTTCGCTTTTTTCGCTAATTTCGCAGATATATTTTATAAAAATTAAAAAATATTATCATATCTATTCGCCAAACAATAACTAAAATACCTATAGATGAGAAAATTCACTAACATAAATTACCATAATAAACTTACATGAAAAAATTTAATAAAAAATAGAGACAAATGCTCGCTTTTATGGTATTTAATATGTTGTTACACTATAACAATATTAACCATAGG
>NZ_JBPODR010000064.1:0-2980 GCF_051201035.1 Thermoanaerobacterium thermosulfurigenes | reverse complement strand
AATAGCATTGATATACATGAGGGCTTCTTTGAAGATTGTGAGAATCTGAGAATGAGTGAGATATTAAAAGAAAATCAAAGATTATAGAGGGAGGAAGTAATTAGCTTTTTAAAAGCAAATCCTGTTTTATACCTTGCGTCGATAGGGCGTGACAGCAAGCCCAAGGTTCGTCCATTTCAATTTATGCTTGAGAAAGATGGAAAGTTGTATTTTTGTACATCAAATAAAAAGAAAGTTTATGATGAGATTAAATTAAATCCTTATATTGAACTTTCTGTATCAAATCAAAACAATGTGTGGATTAGACTATCTGGAAGAGTTGAATTTTCAGATGATGTAAAAATAAAAACAAAAATTCTTGATGATAATCCATTTATAAAATCAATTTATAAGTCACCTGACAATCCAGAGTTTGTAATATTTTATTTAGACGAGGCTATGGCAACCATTTCTGATTTTTCAGGTCAGCCGCCTAAGCAATATACACTTTGATTAATGTAATGATAAGTTATGTGGCATTTTAAACGATGCCTTGTAACTTATCATTATTGATGCTTGATAGATTGGATGAATGGTAAGTTGTACTTTACAAAAATTAGATAGACTTTAGGTGATGACTTAATTTGACCATTGCATATGTTATAATATCAATATAAGGATGCATTTCGACTGTGTACATTGATAGTAAATTATTAAGATTGTGGGTTAGGGGGAATTGCCAATGAAGTACGGTATTAGAAAACCAAGCCTTAAAAAGAGCATTGCAGCAAGGACAAGTGTAAAAAGATTTATAAGGCATAATCTTGGAATAAAGGCTCCAAGAGGATATGGATGGTTGACAAATCCTAAAAAAGCAGCATATAATCGGATATATAATAGAACTATATATGAGTGTAGAATAATTCCGAAATGTTCGATATATATAAGAGAAAATATATATCGGGGAGTATTTACAAATGAAAAAGAAAAGTATTATTAAAAATGAACATGGGCAGACCATAAAGAGTTTAAAGAAATTCAAAAGAGGACTTAAAGATTCAAGGAAAATAGACCGTATTAATGTGATTATTCTTGCATTTCGAGGGAAGAATCGGCTGGAGATAGCAAAAATACTTGGGTTTAACAATCAAACCGTTGGAGAATATGTGAAAAAATACAATGAAGGCGGCTTGGAGGAATTGCTGACCATAGGGAAGGCACCTGGACGTATTCCGAAAATCACTCCTGACATTCAAGAGGAGTTAAAGGAAGTAATTTTAAAGACACCAAGTGAAATCGGGTATGCTGTAAATGTAAACTGGAATTCAAGAATTATCGCTCAATATGTAAAAGATGTTTATAACATTAATATTGAAGCCTCAAGCATTAGACGATTGATGAAGCGGATGGGTTTTACTTATACCAGGCCCACATATGTTTTGATGAAAGCAGACGAAGAAGAGCAGAAAAAATTTGAGGAAAAGTTTGAAGATATAAAAAAACATTAAAAGAGATGAAGTAATTCTTTTCGAAGATGAATGTAAAATCAGGGATTATCAAGCCATTACAGCTACTTGGTTTTTAAAAGGGCATCAGAGAATTGTTAAGACATATGGGCATCACATAGGAGTCGGAATATTTGGAGTTATTGACTATTTTACAGGGGATATTATATATTCCGAAACTGAGACGTTGGATGCACAATCATTTTTGGACTTTTTAAGAAAGGTTGTGGAAGCCTATCCTGGCAAGAAAATAAAGATGATTTTGGACAATGGGAGAATTCATTATGCCAAACTGCTGAAAGAATTCAAAGAGAAGCATAAATGCAATTTAGAATTTATCTTTTTACCGCCTTACTCACCAAATCTTAATAGGATTGAGGGATTGTGGAAATGGTTGAAGGAAACTGTCATATATAATGCTTTTTATAAAACTAGAAAGGAAATTAGTAATGTTATAAAACGATTTATGGATACTATTTCCAAGAATAAATCAGCCATTATTAAAAGGTTATGTTGGTAATTTCGAAATTATATTACACGAGTATATAGCATAAGTTTGTTCAAGCTCTTGAAAAGTATTTTTAAATAAATTTTTTTACATATCAGTTATTTTGTGAATCTGATAATACAAGGTTTTCATTTATTATTAATTTTGAAAAAGCTAAAAACGATGTATAGGAAATTCATATAAAAAATAAAAAGGAGATATGCTAGATGGAAGATTTATCATTTAGATTAGAAAAAAGTGCATTATTAATAATTGATATGCAGAATGCTTTTATAAACAAAGATGGTTCTTTATCAAAAATGGGATTAGACATTTCTAGGACATTAAAAGTTATCGATCCAATAAAAAGGCTGAAGAAGGAATTTAAAAGATGTGGACGACCCGTAATCTATTTACAACATATACATCGACCTGATAAGATGGATGCTGGCATTATTAGCGAGGTATTTCCTCAAATAATGGAGCTAGGGCATTGCTTTGAAGGTAGTTGGGATGCAGACATTATTGATGAATTAAAACCAGAAAATGATGATTATATAGTTAAAAAACATCGATTCAGTGGATTTTACCATACAGAACTTGATGATGTACTGAGAAGCTTAGATGTTAGAATTTTGGTTGTATCTGGTGTTGCCACTAATGTATGTGTTGAGTCCACTGTTAGAGATGCTTTTTATAGAGATTATAACGTGTTTGTTCCGAGAGAAACAACAGTATCATTCGCAGAAGAATTTGAAAAAGGCTCATTTGCAAATTTTGAATTTGCATTTGCTAGAGTTTTATCGATAGATGAAATGATAAAACTATTGGGAAAGTAGCAGAGATTTCGCATTTAAAAATTTATAGAGTGATAAACACGTTGATTTATATAATTTACTATAGATGAGAAAAAATGATAACAAATATTACCATCAAATAGATGCACTACACCTATGCTAACTGTAGTTCTGCTAAAATTTCATCAATAGGTACTTTATTATTAGCTCGC
>NZ_JBPODR010000063.1:0-3107 GCF_051201035.1 Thermoanaerobacterium thermosulfurigenes | reverse complement strand
AACGGAAAATCACATATTTCTAGCTGCTCTTAGTTAAATTATATAAATCAACGTGTTTATCACTCTATAAATTTTTAAATGCGAAATCTCTGATACTTTTCTTAAATCTTTTTATACTATTTTTAGGATTGTCTTTCGCTTTTCTAAATTTTCTTATGGGAATTTAATAGTTATATATATTTTTACAAAATGATGTACTCTACTTTAGAGAAAAAAGTTTACTAATTTTAATTAAACAAGAAGGATTTTTAAATATTGTGTAGAATATATTGTATATACCGGTTTCGTAAACTGGTTTCTAAAAAATAAATGTTGGTGATTACATGAGCAATGATAACTTTAAAATCACGATCGATTATGTGGCGAAAAAAGCAGGTGTCTCAAAGACGACTATCTCCCGCTTCTTAAATGGCCGATTTGAGTACATGTCAGATGCCACAAGGGAAAACATCAAAAAAGTCATAGAAGAGCTTAACTATAGACCCAATAATTTAGCTCGCAGTTTAAAGCTTAATAGGTCAAATCTTATAGGCGTCCTTGTATCTGACATAGGCAATCATTTTTCGTCTATACTTGTTAAAGGAATAGAGAAAGTCTTAAAAGAAAAGGGATATAATCTGATAATAGCCAGCACAGATAATAATGCTACAAAAGAAAGAGAGTACATCTTATCACTTTTAGACAACAATGTAGACGGGCTTGTAATAAACACCGCTGGAGGCAATGACGAGTTTTTGATAGGACTGTCTAAAAAAGGCTTACCTGTAGTATTGGCTGATAGAAGCATAAAAGATACGGTATTTGATACAGTTGTTGTCAACAACTACGAAGTTACGTCGGAGCTTATTTTGCACCTTATAAAAAATGGATATGAAAGAATAGGTTTTTTTACTGAAAGGATAGGCGATATAAGCACCAGAACCGAAAGAAAGCAGGCATTTACAGATGTCTCAAAAAAATACGGAATAGATAACAACAATTTGATATTTGAAGTAGACGATGATTTAAACAAAATTGAAGAGAATATAGTATTAATGATGAGAGACTATAAGAAGTGCAGGACGGCATTATTTGCTGTAAATGGTGTTGTGCTTTTAAATGTACTACAAGTCGTAAATAAATTGAATTTAAAGATACCTGATGATATTGCCGTATGTGGCTACGACGATTGGGGATGGGCGTCCCTTATACCGCCAGGAATTACTACCATATCGCAGCCTACCTATGAAGTTGGTGTGGAATCAGCAAAAATGCTTATTAACAGGATAAGTAGAGGCGATGAAATTGAACCTAAAAAGGTTGTTTTAAAAGCGGAGCTTGTAATAAGGGGATCTACCAGATCTCATTAAATAAAATATATAGAAAGGATGATTTATATGAGTTTTAAGGAAATAAAAGAGAAAACAAAAGGCGGGATATTTTCAGTCATAAGGTGCAAAGATTATGAATTGGGACTTAAGATGGCAGAGAAAGTCATAGAAAGCGGCATAAACATAATAGAGATAACGTACACTGTGGATGGAGCAGGGAAGCTTATTGAGGAACTTAAAAGGAAATATCCTGATAAAATAGTAGGTGCAGGGACAGTATTAGAGCTAAATCAGGCAGAGGAAGCTGTAGGAAATGGGGCAGATTTTGTGGTGACACCCTGCATTGTTGAGGAAGTGGCAGCATATTGCAAGAAAAATGACGTATTTTTCTCGATGGCAGCAGCTACAACTACGGAGATGTATAAAGCTTACAAGATGGGCTCAGAAGTCATTAAGCTTTTCCCTGGAGAATTTGTCGATTCAAAGATAATAAAATCTCTCAAAGGACCATTTCCATTTCTGGAGTTTATGCCTACAGGCGGCGTAAATGATGAGAATATAAATGAGTGGTTTGAAAACGGCGCATATGCAGTTGGTGTAGGCGGTTATCTGACAAAGGGAATAAACTTTGACAATTTGGATCTTTTAGAGGAAAGAGCAAAAAGGCTCGTAAATGCATTGAAGCAAATTGGATAAGTAGGTGATACATTTTGGCAAAGGTTTTATTGGCAGGAGAACCTATGGCATTGTTCATTGCAGATGAAGAAGGTACCCTTGACAATGTCAGCAAGTTTACAAAGGCATTGGCAGGAGCAGAAGCAAATGTGGCCATAGGTTTAAGCAGGCTTGGGCATAATGTAAAGTACATTACGAAGCTTGGCAATGACCCTTTCGGAAAGTACATTTACAAGAAATTGTCGGAAGAAAAAATCGATGTTTCATCTATAAAGTTTACAGATGAGTACCCGACAGGTTTTATGCTTAAATCAAAGACATCAGAAGGAGATCCAGATATATTTTACTTTAGAAAGGGTTCAGCAGCATCACACATAACACCTGACGACATTGATTGTGATGTGAGTCGGCTTAAGCACATACACATTACAGGCATAACAGCGGCTCTTTCAAAAGACACATTGGATACGGTTTACAGAATGATTCAGATTGGGAAGGAAAATGGTATAAGGATATCGTTTGATCCCAATATACGAAAGAGCCTGTGGAAAAATGAATATGAGATGGTGACCACGTTAAACGACATCGCATACAATTGCAATATTGTCATGCCAGGTATAAAAGAAGGCTTGATTTTGACAGGATCGAATGATGTTGATGATATAGCTGATTTTTACTTAAAGCGAGGAGTTGAAGCTGTTATCATAAAGATTGGTGACAAAGGAGCATATGTCAAGACAAAAGACGAAAGCTTTACTGTAAGAGGGTATAAAGTTGAAAAAGTAGTTGACACGGTGGGCGCTGGAGATGGATTTGCAACAGGTGTAATAAGCGGGCTGTTAGAAGGGCTTACGCTAAAAGATGCAGTAAAAAGAGGCAATGCAATAGGTGCGATAATAATCATGTCGCCAGGTGACAACGATGGACTGCCGGATAGAGATACATTGGAAAAATTTATGAATGAAAATTAAATGTGAGCCTTCTCAAGAGTAGTCTGAGAAGGCTTTTTATACTATATAGGTGATGCCTTAGTGTATAATTTTAGTAGGCGGTAAAAAATAGAAAAAGGAAGGCATCCAAAAGATACCTTCCACTTACATGAATCATCCGCTATAATGTTTA
>NZ_JBPODR010000062.1:0-3176 GCF_051201035.1 Thermoanaerobacterium thermosulfurigenes | reverse complement strand
TAAATAGCATTGATATACATGAGGGCTTCTTTGAAGATTGTGAGAATCTGAGAATGAGTGAGATATTAAAAGAAAATCAAAGATTATAGAGGGAGATGAATTATAGAAGGTTAGGAGCGTAATATGAAGCATAATATGCCAAAATGATAAAAATAATTTTATGATGTGGAATATTTTTAGAAAAAATTAGCTTTTATATATGTAGAAGGGGAAATACAGAAGATGGAGGTGAGGAATAGGATTATGAAATATTCCCCTAAAATATGAGGGAGGGAAATAAGATTATGAAAAAGATTTTCTCAATTTTTATTTTAATGATACTCTTTATATGTGGGGCAGTTATTAATGTAAATGCATACACAAATAACGAAAATATGAACAGTAAAGAAATCACTAATATAATTACAGAAGCATATCAATATAGGACAAAATCAATAGTTGATCCGTCTTATATAGATAAATTGGAGTTGTTTTATGCAAAAGATACAAAAATTTATAATTTCGAAAAGAACAGATATAAAAATTATATTGAGATGGCAGATAGATTGAATATAAAAATATTAAACATTAAATCCAATGTAGAAATTAGTAATATTAAGTTAAAAAACAATGATGAATGTCAAGTTGATTTAAAAGAGATTATAAGTTTTGACTGGATAAATTCAAATGATGATCCAATTAATTCTAAGATTAACAAATCTGATATGAGTGTTGATCATAAAGTTACATTAATTGAGAAAGATAATGAATGGAAAATACAAAAAGATGAATATACTGAAGGATATTTAACAAATGTTACTTCTCCGGATTTTGATGTTTCACAATTAAAATCACTGAGTGTACCTGAAATAACGCATGATAATGTAGTTCCATATTCACCACCAGGATCAACTCCTTATAATAGAAATGCAGCTGCTAACTATGCAGAAAATTATTGCTTGAAATATAATCCTAGTTATAAAAGCTATGATTCAGTTGGTGGTGACTGTGCAAATTTTGTTTCTCAGTGCTTATATGCTGGTGGGGCCTATTATATTGGATTTGGGATTAATAGTAGTACAAACTGGTGGTATGATAATAAAAATACTTCTTTAACTACAGATGATGTTGCATCTACTACATGGACATATTGCCCTTCTCAAAGACCTTTTATATTATCAGGATGGGGTAGTGAAACAACTTCATCAAGTTTATCAAGAGGAGACATTATATATTATGATTGGACTGGAGATGGTATATGGGATCACGTTGCTATAGTAACAGGCTTTGATAGTTCTGGTGCTCCTCTTGTTAGCTGTCATACTACCGATTATCACAATATAAAATGGAATTATGGTGGAAGTTCTTGCAAATATAGTTGCATACACATTAATAATTATATTTAATATGTTAATGTGTTGCATTGATTTTAACCTTTATAAATATAGGGCAATTTTTATGTACTCTTATATTTAAAAATGAATTCAAATTGTAAATTTATATCTGGTTTCTGCATACTCTAAATAATATAGTAAAGAGTATGCAGTGTTTTTTAAACAATTTTCAATGGAGGTGAGTGGTAGTGAGATTGTTTAATAAAATTGTTTTATGTTTTTTGATATTTTTTGCCTTTATTGTAGCTGGATGTTCATCTAAAAGCAATAATAGTGTCATTAAAGAAAAGGGAAATAATTCAATAGCGCAAAAGTATTTCAATATGCTGACTAAGGAAGATAAAATTAAAATTTCAAAGGCGTCTCCGGAAGAAATAATAAATATCTATTATAATAGCATAAATAATAAGAATTATAATCTCGCCGTTGTTTGTGCCTCCAATTTTTTAAATAATGCAGCAAATAAATCATCTGAAGATATTAGTTATGTGTATAACGAACATATAGAATATTTGAAAAATATAAAGAGAATTGACATCAAATCAATAGAAGTATATCCAGATACGATGAAAAAGAATGACAGTGAAAGTGTAGAAAAATCTTCTAAGCTTTACTGCATCTATTATATGCAAAAATCGAATGATATTAACAAATTTCCTGAGGAAGGGTACTTTACCAGATTTATTACAGTTTCTAAGTCACCTTTATATGGTGGCTGGTGTATAAGTTATATTGCTTCATCACCATAAATTTTTTTAAAAAAAGCTATATAGGGGAGTGAGATCTTTTATGAAACATCAAATAAGATTAACAGCAGTACTGCTTATAACAACATTTTTAATAGGTATAGTGATTACAGGGTTTACTTCAATACCGAAAGCAAGCGCAAAAGAATCGGTTAGTCTGAGCAATACAACAAATTTTGATGACCCTATTGCAGTAATTAAAGGGATGATTCAAGCAATTAACGATCAGGATCCTTATGAGTATATGAACTATTTTACCAATTCTAATCGCACAGCCATGACACAATTTCTTTCAGCTAATAAATCAGAATCATTCTTTAAAGAGAAGGAAGCCAAGTTGATTCAAATTAAAGAGCTTCCAAAGGACATAGGTATAGAAGCAGCAGATATTTCATCTGGAGAAAACTTAAATTTGGATGATACACGTATTTTTTATGCTGAAATTAACTTTAAAGTGGATAAAGAAGATAAATGGCTATATATTGGGACAAACCATCGTGTTATTGTTGTTACAAAAGAAGATGGAAGCTGGAAAATAGTAAGGCTATCAGTCCCATATATAGAATACTTAAAAGATACTGGCAATGGATTTAATTCAGAGGATGAAAATATCGCTGCTAAAATCGAAAGTACTCTTGATAAAAAAGGGCAAATAATGAATATGAAGGGTGTGGTTATTGATAATATTGCTGCAAGTGAAAAACAGCTAAAAAATGAAAAATAGTTTTAATAAAAACAGCAGTTCAAGCTTAAGCTACAGCTATAAAAATGTATGGCTGGTACCATGTGAATCATCCAAAATGGAACTTTCGTATAATTAGGGGATTATTTGAATGGTATCTGTTGTAAAAATATCAGAAGTAGTAGTCGCTTACAGTTAACATTCCTAAATTATTATGACATTTCTAAAATAAATTACATGATATTTTATTTAAATTGGAGGAAAAGGAAAATAATTAATTCAAATAAGACAAGCGGTGAAATGTCAAGTAGTATTTTTTGGAACCTTGAAAAATAAAGGCCTCAAAAGTTCTAAAAAAGGCAACACTTAATAAAC
>NZ_JBPODR010000061.1:0-3919 GCF_051201035.1 Thermoanaerobacterium thermosulfurigenes | reverse complement strand
GATTAATTCCTACCTAAAAAAACTATATGCATTAGGATGGGAACCTGAAATTGCCACACAACAAATATAAATATTACCATTAATTCCCTTTAAAGCCTATTTTTAAAGTTGTAGGGGAAGTCTGCGCTTTTTTAGCTACTTATATAATAAGTTTTCATAGTAAAAATAAACAAGTTTATAGACTTTGCTCCAAAGAGTTTTAAGTTTTAATTTATATCTAAATATAAGAGGAATTAAATCAAGATTACACAATAAAGTATAGAAATCAATTTTATGTTAGCAATGGAATTTAATAAAAAAAGGTAGGGAATCTTACTTTCAGATAAAAATTTTTAAAGTGATAATGGAAAAGCATATCTCATGGGGAGTGAATAATATATGGAAATAAAATTTAATAAACAAGTTAAGATACTTGATAAAAAGAAAAAAATAAATATTAAAGAGTGGATGGGAGGCTATTTATTTATAGCACCTGCTTTGATATTAATAATACTCTTAGTTATATACCCATTATTGAGAGGAATCATGTTAAGTTTCACTGATCAAAATTTATTAAAAAGTTGGAGTTACAATTTTATAGGAATAAATAATTATAAAACAATTTTTCATGATAATGAAATGAGGAAAGTTATGCAAAATACAATTGAATTTGTATTGACAGTTACTATATTTACTATTATTTTTGGATTACTTTTAGGTACATTTCTTAATGAAATAAAAAAGGGCAAAAATTTTATACGAGCATTAATGTTTTTACCTTGGGTCTTGCCAGAAGTTATCGTTGGAGCTATTTGGAGGTGGATTTTGAATGGGGAAAAAGGAATTTTAGATAGTTTGCTTGTAGATAGATTTCATTTATTTCATAGTTATATTCAATGGTTAGATTCAGGATTGGCATTAATATCAATTATCGGAGTATACATTTGGAGAACTTATCCTTTTGTGACAATAATGATATCAGCAGGACTACAGAATATAGATCGTGAATTATACGAAGCAGCACAAATTGATGGAGCAACAAAAGTGCAGTCTTTCTTCTATATAACAATTCCACAACTTAGATATATATTAACAATATGTACTCTTATAGTTACTATATGGACTACTAATGCTTTTGGTATATTGAATGTTATGACAGGTGGAGGACCCTTAGATGCTACAACGACATTGCCTATTTATATATATAATACAGCTTTTCAAAATTTTAGAATGGGATATGCAGCAACGATTTCTGTTGTACAATTTGTGATAATATTGATTTTTAGCCTAGTTTATTTGAAATTTACTGCTACAATAGACGGTGAATAAATTGGTATTATATATAACAAAATTTTATATTTTAAATATATTGTTATTTTTAGGTTTTTAAGAGATAAAAGAAGGTTTGCTCTATGTGATGAATATAGATATATAAGTGAGGGATTTTCATAATTAACATTTTTATTAAAATATATCAATATATTGTACTTATATATCGTTTATAATACTATATATTGATAATTTACTTTTTATTTTTGAATTATGCAATTTCCTCAAGTAGTAAATCAATTCTAACAAGATAAGTAAGCTTACTTATGTATATGTGGCAAGAATGTTTATTTTCCTTTGGTGAATTTAGTATATTTCAATCAGAAACAAAACTTGAAATGCTTTTGTACCAGCTTGATTTCTTAAATGTCGTGATTTCACTATCAAGGCCTGAATATAAAAGAGGACCTTAAGGATATGACTTATTGTTTTTGCTTTATGTCTTGGTTGCTATGCTGCTTGAGAAAATTCAAAATATAGTAAAGCTTGTGGATAGACTAAAATTAGACCTTGTATTCAGATATAACTGCGGTTTCAATCTAAAGGATGATGGTGAATTTCCTAACTGGGGAAAGAAAAAAGATACTGATGCTAATGATATGGTTTTTGAGAGAAATTCTATATATTGGCCGAATGCGAAAGTGAGATTTTATTTGTCATATATTAAAGAAATTAAAAGAATCTTATGTCACAAAACCTTTGATGTAAAACATTATATTATGGATTTAGGTTATTAGATAGAAGGCAATTACGATTTATATTATTGACAAGTTTCATGTACAGCTAATTATAGTATATAACAAAAGATAAAGCTTTGTTCTACTAGAAGGATTAAATAAAAGACATTATCCAATTTGTTTTATAGGATATGAATTTGTATATTGGGTTGTGATTGTCGACATTTCAAATGTCCACATGTATTTAGGAAAGGTAGATTGTCTTCAAGGTTCTTTTTGGAGTAGTAGTTTAAATTATGGTTAATGTTTTAAAATGAATTACATGAAAAATAAAAAATAATAGATATTTTGGTTTTCTGATTAAGAAGTTCTGATGAATGGCGAGAGAAATACAATCTTAGAACTTCTATTGAAAGATGTAATAGCTAAGAAGAAATATAGAATGTTATGTATAAAACTAAGAAAGGAATGATATAAAAATGAAGTATATAAAACTTTGGTCTGTGCTAAAAATAATAATAATTATATTTTTATTGATAATAGCATTGTTTCCTCTATTGTGGTTAGTAATAACATCTTTTAAGAGTACTGGTGAGATATTGTCTATTCCACCGACTATTTTGCCCAAAAAATTTACTTTTGAATCTTATTATGAAATATGGTGGAAACAACCTTTTAAAATTTATATTTTAAATTCTCTTAAGATCTCAATTTTATCGACATTAATATCTATTTTTGTTGCTTCCCTGGCGGGATATGGTTTTGCAGTTATAAAATTTCCGTTTAAAAAATTTTTAATTATGTTAGTATTGATAGCACAAATGTTTCCTGGAACTTCAATAATAATACCAATTTTTGATCTTTTCAAGCGTCTTGGTCTTTATGACAATCATTTAGGTTTAATATTGATGTATGGTACTATTACTTTGCCATTTTCAATTTGGATGTTATATGGCTATTTTAGAAATATACCTAAAGAACTTCATGAAGCAGCTATAATTGATGGTTGTAGTCATTTTGGTATCTTTACGAAAATTGTATTACCAATGGCAAGACCAGGTATTGCAGCTGTTGGTGTTTATTCATTTTTGTCTGCATGGAACGAGTATCTTTATGGATTAATATTAATTTCAACTGAAACCAAGTATGTAATATCAGTTGGACTTGCACATTTTATTACTGAATTTGGAACATATTGGAATCAAATGAGTGCTGGAGCTGTTCTAGTTGTGATACCTACAATAATTATGTTTATTATATTAGGTAAGAATCTTATAGAAGGGTTGACTGCTGGAGCAGTAAAAGGTTGATGCTTGATATATTGAGATATAAATGCTAAAATTGAGCCAAATAAAGCATAAGTGATGATAAAAAAGTGATCCACATTAATCAAAAATCCTGTATTATAAAGTTGGAAAAACAACCATGATACAGGAGGTTGAAAGGTATGATTAATGTAGACCAATATCAGTATATCAGATATTTGTTTGAAAAAGAAGGACTGTCACAAAGAGTTATAGCGAAAAATTAAACATATCAAGAAACACTGTAAAATAATATTGTAAAGGCGAGCACATGTCATGGCAGCCACAAAAAAGGCATTACAATTCTCCTGTGACAGATCCAGTAAGGCAAAGAGAATCATCTTTAGATTTATAGTATTTACAACGATGTTTTTGCTTAATAAAACCATCAAAATACTCTTTGCCATCTTTAATCATTGGAATACCTGCATCACAAACAACATGACCATCATCAGTCAAATTATACTTTTTAGAACCTCTCTTATTAAGAGGGATAAAACAATGACCATGGAGGGTGTTTCTTACAAAATTATAGACTCAAACTTCGCACTTATAAAAGTAGCTCTGTACCTTGATAATTCAATATTATTTGGCTATAAAATAGCATGAGACCTCCATTTTTGGTATAAT
>NZ_JBPODR010000060.1:0-4091 GCF_051201035.1 Thermoanaerobacterium thermosulfurigenes | reverse complement strand
TACCTATTGATGAAATTTTAGCAGAACTACAGTTAGCATAGGTGTAGTGCATCTATTTGATGGTAATATTTGTTATCAATTTTTCTCATCTATAGTTATAAATTACATATTTCAATGTTTATCTATATAGTTTCGATTATTATATTGTTAAAAAATACTTTATTTCATATAAATCAAGAAAAAAGACTTTTTGCAGCAGAATCATAAATAGTATTGTAATTAGCTTAGTGCTGATTTCCTTTTCCTTATAAAATCAAAGTACACTGCAATTATAATAATAAATCCCTTTACAATATATTGCCAAAATGAGTTGACATTTAATAGATTTAATGCATTATTAATTACGCCCATAACTAACGCACCTATTAGCGTTCCACCTAATTTACCTTGTCCTCCCATAAAACTTGTTCCACCCAAAACAACAGCAGCAATCGCATCCATTTCTGCACCATTTCCGGCTGTTGGCTGCCCAGAATACATACGAGAAGCAAGCACAACACCAGCGATTCCAGCCATTAATCCGCTAAAAGAATAAACAAAAAATTGAACCCGTTTGATATTAATACCGGAAAACCTAGCGGCTTCTGTATTTCCTCCTATTGCATATATATATCTACCAAGCTTTGTCCTATTTAATATTATTAATGTAATTACAAATAAAACAATAAAGTATATAACTGGCATTGGTATACCAAAAACATAACCTGAGCCAATAAAATTAAACGAATTTGACATAACTCTTATAGGCTGTCCATTTGTCGAAACATATGCTAAACCACGCGCAACATTCATCGTTCCTAAAGTTACTATAAAAGGAGGAATTGTAGTTTCGCTTATAACAAATCCGTTAAACATTCCTATAATTAATCCGGATAATATGCCCAAAATAATAGCAATCAATAAAGGCAAATGAAACCATGCAATCATCATTGCCGTAATTACTCCGGAAAAAGCAATTATTGAACCTACAGATATATCTATACCTGCTAAAATAATTACTAAAGTCATACCACAAGCAATTATAATATTACTTGATGTTGCTATTAATAAATTCAGTAAATTATTTGTTGTTAAAAAATACGGAGAAGCAAAAGACATTATAACAGATATTGAAATTAAAAATATCAATATCCCCATATTTTCTTTAAAATAAGATAATATTGAATTGAAAATCCCTTTGGATGTATTGATTTTTTTAATATCTTTATTTTCAGTGACCATTTTATATACCTCCTAATGCATAATGCATAATATTTTCCTGACTTAGCTCTTCTTTATTTAATATTTTAGTAATTTTCCCATGACTCATTACAACAACTCTGTCACTCATATTAATAATTTCAGGAAGCTCTGATGATATCATTATTATCGAAACACCTTGCTTTCTTAAATCATCAATTATCCTATATATTTCTGCTTTTGCACCAACATCAATTCCACGTGTCGGTTCATCTAAAATTATAATTTTTGGATTAATACTTAACCATTTTGCAATTACAATTTTTTGTTGGTTTCCACCACTTAAATAACCAACCTTTTGTTTCACTGATGGTGTTCTTATTGTTAATTCTCTAATATATTTTTCAGCTATCTGTAGTTCATATTTCCTATCTATAAAAAACAATTTAATAAATTTATCTATTATTTGAAACGATATATTAAATTTACAATCTTGCAACAAAAATAAGCCCTCTTCTTTCCTATTTTCTGGTACTAATGCAATACCATTTTTAATAGCATCAACCGTATTTTTTATTTTTATTTCTTTGTTGTTGATAAGGAAAACTCCGGAATCATATTTATCAATCCCAAAAATACACCTAGCAGTTTCTGAACGTCCTGCCCCAATCAATCCTGCAAATCCTAATATTTCACCTTTTCTTAAATCAAAACTAACATTATCTATTACACCCTTTCTAGTTAAATTTCTAACTTCAAAAATTACCTCACCCTGTTTATCAAATGTCCTTGTATAATAATTTTCGATTTTTCTGCCAACCATCATTGAAATTAATTCATCATTATTTGTTTCATCCATTAACTTTGTTCCCACATATTGCCCATCTCTTAAAACTGTAACTCTGTCTGCTATTTCTTCTAGTTCAGACATTCTATGTGATATATATATTATACCTACTCCATTCTGTTTCAATTGTTTTATTACATTAAACAGTGTTGATACTTCTTCTTCCGAAAGTGATGAAGTAGGTTCATCCATTACTATAATCTTAGAATTAGAAGTTACAGCTTTAATAATTTCTATCATCTGTTGTTGCCCTATTGTTAAATTACATACAATTGTCTTAGGATCAATATCAAAATTAAATTCTTTCAAAATTGCTTGTGCATTCTCATTCATTAGTTTCTTATTAACCAATCCCCATTTATCAACAAATTCACGAAACAGAAAAATATTTTCAGCTACAGTCATATAAGGAATAAGCATAAGTTCCTGATGAATAATACTTATACCGTATTTCTTGCTATCATGTACAGAATTAATAATCACTTTATTCCCATTTATATAGATATCCCCTTCATCCATTTTATATATTCCGCCTAAAATCTTTATTAGCGTAGATTTGCCTGCGCCATTTTCACCAAGCAAAGCATGCACTTCACCAGGATTCAAATCAAAATTAACATCTTTTAATGCTTGTACACCAGGAAAGCTTTTACAAATATTTCTCATCTCAAGTAAATAGGTTGACAATCCAATCACCTTCTTAATTTTTTATAAATCTATATAAATATTTTTTTAAATAATAGTTAAATTACATTCTCACGTATTTTAAAACTTTAAATAATCAAATAACTTAAAAATCATTATATATACAATATATTCTTATAAATTATAAATATAAAATTATTATTAACAAATTAAACTTTAAATTCATTAATTTTTGATAATTTATTAGGTAAATATATTTATATATATCACTACTGCGAGAGGAATATTTCCTCTGCGCAATAGTGATATATTTATATATTATTATATATTATTTATTTTATTGCCATCCATCAGTTCCATACTGATTTACATTATCTTTATTAATTAAAAATGTTTTTACAGGAATATTCTTTTCATATGGTTGATGATTTAATATTTTATATGCAACTTCAACCGCCAATTTACCTATAGATATCGGAGATTGAGCTCCTGTTCCAACAAACTGCGAACCACTAGCAATTTCTTTCTTGGCATCTGGAGAACCATCTACTCCGTATATTACTGGTTTTGTAAAATTAGCAGATTTACAAGCAGCTAATGCTCCCAAAGCTGTAGGATCATTTCCACCAAAAACAGCAATAATATCAGGATGTGCTTGAATAATATCTTGCATTTTTGTCATAGCTGTTTGGAGATCACCTTTTGCATCTTGTTCGGCAACAATATTAAAATTATGTCCTTGAATAGCTTCTTTAAATCCTAATACTCTATCGTTTATTGAATTCATTGATGGGCTATCTAATATAACTATATTACCACCATTGGGAAATCTCTTAACTAAGTCTTCACCACAAACTTTTCCAGCATTCTTATTATCAGAACCAACATATGCTGTTACATAACTCATATCTTTTACCTTAGTATCAAAATTTACAATAGGAATATTTGCTTTTTTTAGTGCATCAAGAGCAGGTGTAACTCCCTCCCAATCAACGGGATTTAATAACATAATATCAATCTTTTGTGTTATTAAATTGTTGATTTGATCAATTTGTTTCTGTTGATCCATTTCCGGATCCATCATTATTATTTTGTCTCCATGCTTCTCAATTTCTTCCTTCATTGCATTAAAAACAACCTGGAAATAAGGATTATTTTGTGTCATGCTTGTATAACCAAACACATAATGTTTTTTCGCAGAGCCTCCATTATTAGCTGAACTACTATTAGAGCTATTTGTAGACGACTTTGAAGAACAACCAGTCATAGAACTAAAAACTATCAACAATGTTGCTAGAAAAATTAAGAATTTTTTCATAAAACATACCTCCTCGTATAATATGATTTGTAATCAACTAAAAAGATCGATCTTTAAAAAGATTACAAAATTTAATTGAACCTTGATAATTGAATATTGTTT
>NZ_JBPODR010000059.1:0-4276 GCF_051201035.1 Thermoanaerobacterium thermosulfurigenes | reverse complement strand
AAAAACAATATTCAATTATCAAGGTTCAATTAAATTTTGTAATCTTTTTAAAGATCGATCTTTTTAGTTGATTACAAATCATATTATACGAGGAGGTTGATTTATGGAAAAAATATTGAGTGATAAAAAAGCAATATTTATTTTTGTATTTCCAGCTTTTATAACATTTGTAATTATTGTTTTGCTTCCAATATTAATTTCATTTTATTTTAGTTTATTAAAATGGGATGGTTTTAATAAAGGTATATTTATAGGAATTAATAATTATAAAAATTTATTTATTAACAATACTGACGGTTTTGTATTAGCAGTTAAGAATTCAATTATTTTAGCATTATTATCTGTGTTTATACAATTACCTATTTCCCTTTTACTTGCTTTGGTTTTGTCTAGAGGGATTAAAGGAGAAAAATTTTATCGAACTGTATATTTTATACCAGTAATATTATCTACTGTTGTAATTGGTCAATTATGGATGAAAATTTATAATCCAAATTATGGTTTGTTAAATTTTATATTGACCAAAATAGGATTAAAATCATTAACATATCAATGGTTAGGCAGTACAAAGACAGCATTGATAGCAGTTTTTGTCCCAATTTTATGGCAGTATATAGGATATCATATGTTGCTAATGTATGCATCGGCAAAATCAATTTCAACAGATATATATGAAGCTGCAAAAATAGACGGTGCATCAGAAACGCAAATTGCTTTAAAAGTAACAATTCCATTAATGAAGCCTATTTTAAAAGTATGTGTTACATTTGCAGTAATTGGATCTTTTAGAACGTTTGATCTTATATATGTTTTAACCAATGGAGGTCCGTTACATGCTAGTGAAGTTCCTTCAACATTAATGTATAATATGATATTCTTTAGATATCAATATGGTTATGGTAGTTCAATGGCTATATTTATTATTTTAGAATCATTAGTAGGAACATTGATTATACAAAAATTATTTGGAAAAGATGTCGCATATTAAGGTGGTGTTGAAATTGATAAGTGTGAATAAAAATGTCAATAAAACGAATAAAATTGGAATTAAGAAAATAGGATTTTATTTTATCGAGTTAATTTTAATAATATGGGCAATAGTTCAGTTATATCCATTGTTGTGGTTATTTTTGTTTTCTTTTAAAAATAATAATGAGATATTTGGAGGAAATATATTGGGATTACCACATATATGGTTATGGTCAAATTATATAACTGCATTGTCGAGTGGTAATGTTGGAAGGTATTTTTTAAACAGTGTAATTGTAACTGGTTTTACTATAATAATATCAAGTGTATTAATTTCAACTAGCGCATATGCAATAGTTAGAATGAATTGGAAATATAGTAAGTTAGTATTAACTATATTTTTAACAGGTCTAATGGTTCCTATTCATGCTACATTACTTCCTCTTTTTGTGGTACTAAAGAATTTAAATATTCTTAATACCTATGCATCCCTAATAATTCCTTATGTTGCTTTTGCTCTACCTATGGGTATATTTATTTTAACAGGATTTTTATATAGCATTCCTAAGGAATTAGAAGAATCCGCATTTTTAGATGGATGCAATATATATAAAGCTTTTTATTATATTATTTTACCACTTATTAGACCTGCATTATCTACTATTGCCATTTTTACTTACCTTTCATCTTGGAATGAACTTATGTTTGCGAATACTTTTGTTAATAATGACAATATTAAAACATTAACTGTAGGTATTTTATCACTGGCAGGAGAATATGTAACAAATTGGGGACCTATTGGTGCGGGGCTTGTAATTGCTACTTTGCCTACAATACTTATATATATTTTATTAAGTGAGCAAGTTCAAAAAAGCCTTATAGTTGGTGCAGTTAAAGGATAAGTATAAATAGTTTTATACTTTAAAATTTTTTAAAAATAATTATAAAATATATTTAGAAGGGGCTGAAAAAATGTCTATACAAGTAACAAAAGAAGGCTTTATGATTAATGAGAGTTATTCCACTGTATAGTGGTACTGTACATTACTGGCGAATTGATAGAAGCTTATGGGAAGACATATTAATTAACATAAAAAAAAATGGGTTTTAAAATTGTTGAAACTTATATTCCATGGTCCATTCATGAAATAAAAAAAGGGCAATTTGATTTTGGAAATATAGATAAAAATAAAGATATAAATGAATTTTTAAAAATATGTGAAAAACATAATTTAAAAGTATTGGTAAGACCAGGTCCGCATATAAATGCAGAAATGACTTATTTTGGATATCCCAAAAGGATTTTAATGGATCCTGATATACAGGCAAAAACTCCTCACGGAACTCTGTGTATGATGGTGAGGGATCCAAAACATTTTCCAATTCCAAGTTATGCAAGTAAAAAATTTTATAATGAAGTAGCTTTGTACTTTGATAATTTGGCACCAATTATAAAAGAACATATGTATCCTAATGGATGTATAATTGGTTTACAAATAGATAATGAAACATGCTACTTTTTTAAAGATAATGCATATTCATTAGATTATAGTAAAGATTCAATAGAACTTTATCAGAACTTTTTAAAACAAAATTATTTAGAAATTTCAAGATTGAATAAAAAGTATCATACTAAATATAGCGATTTTAAGGAAATATATCCTCCAATTGAGTTCAAGGCGCAAGAAAAAAAAGAATTACCTTATTATTTTGATTGGATAAAATATAAAGAATATAAAATACAATATTCACTTAATAAAATAGCAAATATGTGGAGTATAACTATACCATTTTACCATAATGCTGCATATCAATATTGGACGCCTATAGATTTAACATCATCAGAAAGTAGTGGATATATTGATATATATGGTATAGATAGATATCCAAATAAGGAAGAATACCATGATTACAAAAAGTTGGTTAAATATTTATGCGGATCTAGCAAGTTACCATTTATACCTGAATTCGGATCTGGAGTATGGTTTTATTTTCAAAAAACATTTTTACCGAGTGAAGAAGAATTTACTACTTTATCTGTATTCATGCATGGCATAAAAGCAATAAACTTTTATATGATTGTTGAAAGGGATAGATGGCAAGGATCACCAGTTACAATGGATAATAGAATAAGAACTCAGTATTTTACATTTTACAAAAGATTAAATAATTTCTTAAATAATTATAAATTATATAAGTACCAAAAAGTAAGAAGAATCTTATTAATGAGAGATTATGACTATGGAAGATTTATTGCAATGCAAAATAGTTATAATTTAAATCAATTTGCTGATATTATTGGCGGAATAAATTTACCACAAGAATTATTCAAAAGTAATGTGAATTTTGATTTTAAATATTTAGATAAAAGTGATTTACATCCGTCGGAAAATAATTGGCTCGATAACATAGGAAGAATTTTAGATAGAAATAATTATAATTACGATATTTCAGATACTCATTTAAATAATGAAGAAATTAAAAAATACGAATTATTGATATTAAGTTCATATGATTTTATGGATGAATCTGCACAAAAAAAGATAATAGAATATGTTAAAAATGGTGGAATAGTAATAATGGGACCTGGAATACCTTATTTAAATACAGATATGCAATATACAGATTATTTTAATAATATAAAAATTGGTGAAAATATTTTGAGAAATGGTAAAATCTATTATATAAACAATCCAATTGATATTGTCGAAATTTTAAATATGTTAAAAATTAGAAGGGAATATAGATCATCAAATAAAGATATAGAATTGAGCCTTTTTAAATCAACAGAAAATAGAAATGATTTGCTGTTTTTAGCGAATTCCACAGATAATGAAATAAATACAAATATTGTATTTGATGGTTATAAGAAATTTAAAAATGCTTGGAATGCTGTCGATTTATGTGGCAATGAAAAAATTGAAATAACATTAGAGCCATATTCCATAAAAGTATTGGAGGTTAAAAAATGTTAGATAAAGATGTTTCTATTGTAAATTTAAATCCATATACGTGGCGAAATCTAGGTAGAATACTAGGCTTAGGTAAATATAATAAAAATCTTTACGTTTTATATGATAATAATGGGGTTGTAATAAATACTTATAGTGATGGAGTGAATATTATATTAAAAGAAACTTTAATACAAAATGTTGAGTGTTATGCAAAAAAAACATTAAAAGAACATAATGATATACAAAGAATTTATTTATTAACTCAAACTTCGCACTTATAAAAGTAGCTCTGTACCTTGATAATTCAATATTATTTGGCTATAAAATAGCATGAGATCTCCATTTTTGGTATA
>NZ_JBPODR010000058.1:0-4476 GCF_051201035.1 Thermoanaerobacterium thermosulfurigenes | reverse complement strand
AAAACGGAAAATCACATATTTCTAGCTGCTCTTAGTTAAATTATATAAATCAACGTGTTTATCACTCTATAAATTTTTAAATGCGAAATCTCTGATAAACGATTGTCTATAGCTTTGAAATAACATCGACATTCTCTCTTGCTATCTCTAAATCTATCAAAGATGCAGCATCGCTGTCTATTACAATTGTAACATCAGGATGTAATGACAAAACAGTTGACGGAACATCTGTCGTAAGATAGCCGTTTAAAGTTTCTTTTATAGCTTTTGCTTTGTTTTTACCAGATGCCAATAATAAAATTTTCTTTGATTTCATTATCGTGCCAAGCCCCATTGTTACAGCTTTTCTCGGAACTTCGTCAATGCTTTTGAAAAATCTTTTATTTGCATTTATTGTTTCTTCTGCCAAATCCACTATATGTGTCTTTGTATTTATATAGTCATCAGGCTCATTAAAACCAATGTGCCCATTAACACCTAAACCTAGCAATTGAAGATCAATTTCTCCAAACTTTTCTATTTCCTCATCGTACAACCTGCAGTCTCTATCAAAATCGTCTGAAACCCCTTTGGGTATATGAATATTATCCTTTTTTATATTTATATGATTGAATAGATTTTCATACATGAAGTAGTGATAGCTTTGAGGATGGTCATCTGGCAGTCCTACATATTCATCAAGGTTAAAGGTTATGACGTAGGAAAAATCAATCTCTCCATTATTGTACATCCTGATTAACTCTCTATAAGTCCCAAGCGGTGTAGAACCTGTAGCAAGACCTAATACAGAATTCGCTTTTCTGTTTATCTGTTCTTTTATGATCTCCGCTGCAGTTCTGCTCATTTCATCGTAGTCATTTGTTATTATTAATCTCACAAGAATCATCCTTTCATTTTATATTAGTATTAAGTAATTTGTCTTAAGAAGAACATCAGCAGATGCTCCTATTGCGGCGGCATCTTCGTTTAGCTTTGTATATATGATCTTTACATCAAATGGGACCATTTTCTCAACAAGCCTTTTCAGATTTTCTACTATGTCAATGCCTAAGTTTATCACATCGCCTGCTATGAC
The DNA here is from genome assembly GCF_051201035.1 of Thermoanaerobacterium thermosulfurigenes. NCBI lineage: Bacteria > Bacillati > Bacillota > Clostridia > Thermoanaerobacterales > Thermoanaerobacteraceae > Thermoanaerobacterium > Thermoanaerobacterium thermosulfurigenes. The sequence continues at coordinate 3,401 of NZ_JBPODR010000058.1, read as the reverse complement.
TATAAGCTCCGGATTTAATATGCTTATGATGTTAGCAAAACCCATGCTTAAATTTTCTATAAATTCGTTAAAAGCCCTAATGCAAATCTCATCTTTTGCCAAATAGCCATTAACAAAATCCTTTATCGTACCAAATTTTCCATTCGACATATTCTTTAGCGACGAGACAATACCTAAAAGCGATGCTTTGCTTTCAAAATACCCATAATCTTCGTAAAAATACTTTTTGTCTAAAATATCTCTGCCTATAGCCATGTAGCCAACTTCTCCTGCTGAGTATTTATGACCCCTTACCAATTTCCCGTTAATGTATATTCCAGAACCAATGCCATTTCCTACTGTTACCAAAACAAAATTGTTGACATCTTTGCATGAACCGATCCATCTTTCACCCAATGCTGCATAATTAACGCTGTTGTCGATAAATATGTCATAGTCAAACACTTCTTTTAACTTAAGAAGGAGATTAAAGTCAACCCACGAAAGCCCCGGCGCATACACTGTTCCTTTTTCTATATTTGTTATGCCAGGAGCTCCAACCCCTATGCCTGCAATATCTTCTTGATATTCTAATAGTTCTTTAATGATTTTAACTGTATTTACGAAAGCTTCATCTTTTATTCCTGTAGGTCTTTTTATCTTTTTTATTATTTTTCCTTCCAAATTTGTAAGCACTCCAATTGTATTTGTCGATTCTATATCGATGCCTATTGAAAATTTCGCATTAGGATTAAAAGTAAGCTCAATAGGTTTTCTGCCTGCGGATGCGGTATTTCCAAATCCCTCTTCAGTAACAAGCCCTTCCTTTATCAATTCATCTACTATTCCTGATACTGTCGACTTGCTCATATTAAGGATTTTTGAGATTTTCACGCGAGAAATTGGCTGCATTTTTTTAATGACATCCAAAACATTTGCCGTGTTTATATTTTTGATAAGATAATTAGTGCCTTTTCGATACTGCGTCAATCTATCACCTCCCTAATTAGTTCATAGTCCGAACCAAATTCCTTTAAAAAATTAGTTCGAGCCTCGAACTTTTATCTAATAATATTATACCATTAAAAATGTGCTTTTGTAAATAATTTTTACATACGACTTAGGAGGAATTTCTAAATTTTTGTAGAATATATGTTTTATAATTATGCAAGAAAATTAGACAGACAAAAAGCGAAAGTAGGTTAGCATATAATTATGAATAAGAGAAAAAATTTTATAGTAAAAATTGTATCAATGGCAATATTAATATTTACTTTGACTTTTACAGCAGGTTGCTCAAAAAATAACTCAAATTATCATGAAGAAAAAAGCTGGGCATTTTCTAAAATTATCATTTTAAATGGTGAGACTTATGTTGGCACATCTGATGATGTTACTTCTATTGACAAAAAAATTGGTACTATTAAATACTTTTCAACTGGCGAGACAAATATAAATGATACATTTTTTTCTAATTATTATAAAGTTGGTACTAATTTATACTCTATTCCAAATGTTAGCACAAAAGATGCAATTGCAGTAGAAATATCCAAAAATCAATATATTAAAGCAATTAACAAGCGTTTAATCCATTAAAAATTTGAAAGGAGATTAAAAAAATTGCATGTTCGTAAGCTAAGTATAGTTATTAGTATATTTATAATGTTATGTATTTTAACTTTTTTAGTGATATCTGACGTGACTTCTGAAACAAATATGGTCATATCAAAAGTAAAATCTGGACTTAATGTTGGATTGAATGACTTTTTGCTTAATGCACCTCGTACCGTAAATGCTAATGGAAATTATGGTAATGATTATATACAAAATGAAAATAGCCAATCGTTTTATTATGTGCCAAATGGAAATAACCAATCACTATGGATAATAGTATATAAAGATCTTTTGATAAACTTAAATCAAGATGAAAGTTTTCCTTTATGCAAGGTTACCAGTGTAGTTTTAGATTCAGATTTAGATACTGTTTTAGATGCTACAGCAACTGTTAATTTTCAAATTCTATTGGGATTTTCTAAAACTATTTATGTTCACCAAGAAATCAGACCTCTACCTCATTTTAAGCATATGACTGGTATGGATAAAATATAAGATATTCATTTCTCTTAAAATAAATTTTAGACTAAACGGTCTGGAAAGGAGTATTTATGACAATCAAACATAAAAATTTATGGATTTTGATATTCATTGGCTTAATTGCATTATTACTGGTTTCGTCCATTTCTAATCTTCTATTATATTTAAAATCGGTAAATATAAATAATTACCTTTCAAGGAAAGTTTTCGAAGATACCTCTGGCTTTGCATCATCAATCTTAAAAACTGATCAAATATTAAATGATTCTTTGCATAGTAAACAGATTACAGTCGGTAATGCTAACATTCTGGGAAATGAATTTTTAAATCAGAGCAATGATATTTTTGATTTGGTAGATATATATGAACATAATGCAATCGAAGAAATACCTCTGGGTAACATTATATCTTATATTCCAGAGGAATTTTCATTGTACATAAGTCGAATATTGAATAGACCTCCTCAATCATTTGACATATATGCATATAACAAAGACGAGATTATTAAATTAAATAAAGAACAATTGTCTAAGTTTACTAAAATGAAAGATATAAATGATGAATTAGTGGAAATTGTAAAAAAGAATGTGAAAGGACTAACAACATATGGGATAGAAAATAATGCTGATTTTACTCCTTCGAATGCTATTAAAAATCCGTTGTGGAAAAAACTAATTAACGATATTGTAGACTACAAAAATAAAATTCATTGGTCCCCCGGTTTTAGATTGAATTAATAAGTTAAAGTTGTATAATAATTCTAAAGTTAGAATGTTTCAACACATTACATTAAGAGGTGTTATTTATGAAAGACAATGAGCCGAATAAAAAAAATGAATTTGAGAAGGAATTAGATGACCTAAAAGAATGGGAGGAAAACCAGTACAACCCCGGCTATTATATAGGAACAGGGCGGATTCCTGAACCCATAAAAGGAGTTGGCAAATACCATTTTATACAAATAATCATTGGCTTGATAATATTATTACCCATAATAGTTGCCATAATCGATGAGACAAATGTGCTAAATATAATAGCATTTATAATACCCGCCATAATTGGGTTTTCTCTCGTTTACGGAGGAATAATAAAATTAATAAACATGAAAAAAATTAGAAAAGGAAACAAGATGCATTGACATAATTTTTTGACTTATTATATAATGAAGTTATGACTTTTAAAAAATATTATATAATTTATCTATCTAGAGTGATTTCGGAAACTAATTTCCAACGTCATACTATGGCATAAATTAAAAATTAGATACAGAAAATAACAAAGCCTTTGCGATAAAATACTGAAAAGAGGAAAGAAAATGTAAAATAATG
>NZ_JBPODR010000057.1:0-5197 GCF_051201035.1 Thermoanaerobacterium thermosulfurigenes | reverse complement strand
TAAAATTAAAGGCACCAGTGTCAGCTTTTTCTTTGATTCATCATTCATAATAGCACTCCTTCCTATTTGATTAAACTTTTATTTTATTTATTAAATTTTTTTAATCTAACTAAATTATAATACCTTTAACAGGTAATTGCAATACTATTTCAAATTGAATTATTAATTTTAATTTATGCAATTTTCTGTATAAATACCTGAAATTATTGTTTTGTATTTGCAGCATAAAATTCTGTTATGGTATCGTTTGAATAATTTGTAATAGAAAATTTCAATAATTTTTTAGACAAGAAGAAGATAAATAAAAATAATTGGATGTAATTTTAATTTAAATTTTGATGCAATTGTTAGGAAAGGATATAGAATATTTGTCATATATCCTTTCCAACCATATTATTATCTTTAATCGCCATTTATTCTGACAATATTTCTTTTGGATCCACATATTCGAATCCGTGAGCTTCTGCTACTGCCTTATACGTCACATGACCATTTATTACATTAAGTCCTCTCATAAGCGATTTGTTCTCTAATAGCGCTTTCTTATAGCCTTTATCTGCAATCTGCAATGCGTATGGCAAAGTAACATTTGTCAATGCAAATGTAGATGTTCTTGGCACAACACCAGGTATATTTGGAACAGAATAATGCACTACATCGTATTTTATAAAGTAAGGATTGTCATGAGATGTTATTCTATCCATCGTTTCAACAGAACCACCTTGGTCTATAGCTACATCGACGATTACAGATCCTTTTCTCATGCTCTTTACCATTTCTTCTGTTATTATTTTTGGTGTCTTTGCCCCCGGAATAAGCACTGCTCCTATTACTAAATCAGCTTCTTCAGTACATTTAGCTATATTATAACTGTTTGACATAAGAGTCGTTACTTTTCCTCCAAAAATGTCATCTAAGTATGCAAGCCTTGAAGCATTTACATCAAGTATTGTAACATTAGCTCCCATTCCAACGGCAATCTTTGCTGCATTTAGTCCTACCGTTCCACCGCCGACTATGACAACATTTGCCTTTTCAACACCTGGAACGCCACTTAAAAGGACTCCCCTGCCATTATTTTTGCTAAGCAGTAAATAAGCACCTATCGTCACTGATAGTCTACCCGCCACTTCACTCATAGGACTTAATAGCGGTAACATTCCATCATCTGTCTGCACTGTTTCATAGGCTATACCTACTACTTTTTTCTTTAAAAGTGCTTCTGTTTGCTGTCTATCTGGAGCTAAATGCAAATAGGTAAATAAGATCTGCCCTTCTTTAAAATAGTTGTACTCGGAAGGTTGCGGTTCTTTGACCTTTAATATCATATCAGATTCATTAAAAACATCTTCAGCCGTGTTAAGAATTTCAGCTCCAGCCTTCTTATACTCTTCATTAGTTATTCCACTGATTAAACCAGCATTGTTTTCTATTAATACTCTATGGCCTTTACTGCAAAACGCATGAACACCAGCAGGTGTAATAGCAACTCTTCCTTCTTCTTCTTTTATTTCTTTTGGTACTCCGATTATCATTGTGATCGCTCCTTTGTAATAATAATTTATTAAAATCATTCTAATCCGACAGCTTATTAAAACCGCCGGATTAGAAATATTTTTAGCCAGTATTCAAATCACCTTAAATTGTACATATTTCAATTGATCTTTTTGTTATCCCTGACCGTGTATCCGTATAAATAAATTCCTAATAATACAAACATCAAAAGTGAAATCCATGAAGCAAGTGCTCCACTATTTGTAATCCAATTTGCACCAAATCCTATATTTATTTTAAGTCCTGCAAATATAGCAATTACTAATCCCATTAAAGCATCTCCAGCGACTAACCCCGAAGAAATCAATATGCCTTTTTCAGTCTTTTCTTTGTACAGTTTTTCGTCATTCTTGTATTTTCTGTCAATTATCCATCTGATAATACCTCCAACCATTACTGCTGCACTTAACTCAAATGGCAAATAAAGTCCAAGTGCAAATGGCAGCACCGGAATATGCATCAATTCAATCATTATTCCCATAAATACTCCTGCTAAAATTAATATCCACGGAAGATGTCCTGTCATTATTCCTTTTACGACCATAGACATTATCGTAGCCTGTGGAGCAGCTACAGCTTGTGAACCAATTCCGTAAGAATTATTAAGCATAATAAGCACTAATCCTGCAAAAATTGATGATGCAACTATTCCTGTGTAAAGATATGTCTCTACCTTTTTAGGCGATCCACCTATAATGTAACATGTCTTTAGAGACTGCGCATTGCATCCTGCTGTTGCTGCTGCAATACAAACTATGCCTCCTATAGTAATTGCCAATATCATGCCACTATCTCCGACAATACCTGTAAGCTTTAAAATAGACGTAACAACAAGCAATGTAGCTATTGTCATGCCTGACACTGGGTTATTGGATTCACCCACAATTCCTGTCATTCTTGCTGAGACAACAGCGAAGAAGAAGGAAAATAATATAGTCAAAAGGCTTCCTATAAATGTCATCTTAAATATTGGAAGAAGCCATGTTAAGAGGAATAAGAAAATCGCCCCGATAATCACTATATTTATCGATATATCGCTGTCAGTCCTTTTTTGTTTTTTTGCACTAGCTCCAAATCCTGATAGTGAGTCTTTAAATGCCTTTATAAGTGTAGGGAATGTTTTGAATAAAGTAATGAACCCTCCTGCCAATACTCCACCAGCACCTATATACCTTATATAGCTGCCCCATATTTGAGAAGCTGACATATCTTTTATAAGTGTTGTGGCTGGATATATTGGACTTGTAAGTCCATCTCCAAAAAATTTTATTAATGGTATAAGACCAAGCCATGCCAATATACCACCTGCCAGCATGTATGAAGAAATCTCTATTCCAACTATAAAGCCAACTCCTAACAATGATGCTAACACGTTTATTCCAACTTGCGTACCCTTAAACCAATTTAGATTCCATGCAGGCTCTTCTGACCATATAGAAAAACCACCTGATAATAATTTGTATATGCCACCTGTAAGCATACCAGACAAAACTGTCATAAATCCTGAACCACCTTGATTGCTTGTTACAAGGACTTCAGAAGCTGCCATTCCTTCAGGATATAGAAGTTTTCCGTGTTCTTCAACCGTCAAATACCTTCTTAAAGGTACGACAAATAATACGCCAAATAATCCACCGATTAATACCGCAAATATTATTCTTTCAAGTGTAAACTCATTTTTAAAGCCCCAAATAGCTATAGCTGGAAAAGAAAACAAAAGTCCAGCAGCAACGCTTTCACCTGTCGCAGCTATTGCTGTAGCCATATTAGCTTCTAATATGCTATTTCTCCTAAAAATCGTCTTTAATATACCAGTAGACAAAACAGCAGCAGGAATCGCTGCACTTATAGTCATTCCAGTTTTAAGACCTAAATAAGTATTAGCTGCCGCAAAAACAATCGCAAATATCACACCTATAACTAAACTTAAAAACGTAGATTCAGGAAGAACCTCTTCTGCTGGAACAAATGGCACATACTTATCTCCACTTATACCACCATAAGCGCCATCTGATAACTTTCTTCCATATTCAGCTTTTCCACTGGCCATATCCTTTCTCCTTTCGTGTTATAGTTTAAATAATTTATTTAAGCTTTTATTGCCATAACCACCTCCTTCAACATTTTAACTTATATTAAAATATTTTAATAGTATGAAGCAATAAAATGGCCTACTGTGATTTTTAAACTCTTCACAAAGCGATACATCGTTTTCCACTTTTATTATATTCGACAGACATTTCAAAAATCCTTCAAAAATGCAAAATATGCTTCATGAATATTTTCACTGCATTTCTTTCATTCATAATATAGTGTTTATTTCTTACTTAAAGCATCTATAAGTTCTGCTCCTTTTTCTAAGGCTTTTTCATTTATTGACACAAGATGCTCTTTACTTGGTCCTAAAACTTCTACAAGTGCCTTTAATGTAGATTCAATTTTTGTAATATTCGTTGCTTTTATTAGAGCTCCTAAAATCACCATATTGGCAATCTTTAAATTCCCTAATTCATTGGCAATGTCATTTGCTGCAATTTCGTAAACTTCTATATCCTTTCTTTTCGCTTTCTCTTTAATTAGCGATGTATTTATAAAAAGCTTTCCACCAGGCACAACATATTTTTCATACTTTTCTAAAGAAGGCCTATTCATTGCAACAACTACAGTTGCCTCGTTTATTATGGGGGAGCCTACTGGTTCATCAGATATGGTAACATGGCAGTTGGCTGTGCCTCCTCTCATCTCTGGTCCATACGACGGCAGCCACGATACGTTTTTCCCATCCATCATTCCTGCGTATGACATTATAAGCCCCATCGACATGATGCCCTGTCCACCAAATCCTGCAAATATTATCTTTTCATTCATTTTATTTTTCCTCCTCCAAGGTGTTTTTGTATACACCTAATGGATAGTATTGCTCCATCTTGTCTTTTATCCATTTTAATGCTTCATTCGGTGACATACCCCAGTTTGTTGGACAGCTTGACAGGACTTCTATCATTGAAAAGCCTTTTTTGTTTATTTGGGCTTTGAATGCGTTTTTGATTGCTTTTTTGGCGTTTAATACGTGTTTTACGTCGTACACTGATACTCTTTCGATGTATGCTGCTCCTTCTAATGTTGATAGCATTTCACACATTTTTATGGGATATCCGTTTGTTTCTGGTTTTCTTCCGTACGGGGTTGTGAGGGTTTCTTGCCCTATCAGTGATGTTGGTGCCATTTGGCCTCCTGTCATGCCGTATATGGCGTTGTTTATGAATATTACTGTTATGTTTTCTCCTCTTGCTGCTGCGTGTACTGTTTCTGCTGTTCCTATTGCTGCTAAGTCTCCATCTCCTTGGTATGTGAATACTATTTTGTCTGGATGTACTCTTTTTATGCCTGTTGCTACTGCTGGTGCTCTTCCATGGGCTGCTTCTTGCATGTCGCAGTTGAAGTATTCGTAGGCGAATACGGCGCATCCTACTGGTGCTACACCTATTGCTTTGTCTAATACTCCTAATTCTTCCATTGCTTCTGCTACAAGTCTGTGGACTATGCCATGTGTACATCCTGGACAGTAGTGAAATGGTGTGTCTGTTAGTCCTTTTGTTTTTTGAAATACTACTGCCATTATTTTTTCCCCCTTATTTTCTTG
>NZ_JBPODR010000056.1:0-5944 GCF_051201035.1 Thermoanaerobacterium thermosulfurigenes | reverse complement strand
CATATGTTTGAAGGTTGTCTATTTTTCTTAATGTGTTCATTACTGTTTGCCGGCTTACATTGCAGTTAGCTCCATTCCTTTTAAGTTCCTGAGTGGTTTTTTGATATGAGAGTATTGTAGAAAGATCCGTTATATCAGCTTTAATCTCAGCATCTATTCTTTCATATTTTTGGATGCCAGCAGCTTTATCTACAAGATATGCCTTCTCTCCTGTTTCTTTGTTTTTATAGTACCGTCTTTTGTATGTGATATCTCCAAATACAGTTGTTATTGTCCTTTCACAATCTTTTTGGACTACCACCCAGTTTTTCCTTTTACTTTTGTCTTTATATATGCTTTGATCAAGTTCATGAAGTACATCTGCACAAATCTCTTTTCCTAATTCATTTAGTATTTTTTTAAGTTCTTTTTCAAATTCCAAATAGGTATATTTTCCATCAAGTAATCCAATAATTTTTTCTACAACAAGCAGGAATTTTTGAAGTGTATGTTGAATTATTTTCATAAGACCTCACCTTCCTATTTATTTTCTAACTCATCCTCTTGGGAGGATGGTGAGGTCTTATTTCTACATTTCATCGCTATTTTCCTGCTTTTTCACCTAAGAAAATTTTACACTAAGGTTTAAAATGTATTGATTATCTTTACCATAACACTAAACATCTATTGACAAATTAGAAAAAATTGTATAGTATTGATTTTGCAAATTAATTTTAAAAGGAGAGAATTTACTAATGACTTTTCAAGATAAAGTTGTATTGATTACAGGAGCTGCTGGTGGAATAGGCAAAGAAACCGCTAAATCATTTGCTGCAGAGGGAGCTAAATTAGCTTTAGTTGATTTAATATGGATGCTCTTGAAAAAACAGCACAAGATCTGAATTTACAAAAAGAAAATTACCTTCTAATATGTGCAGATGTAAGCAAAGAAGAGCAAGTTCAACAATATGTAAAAAAAGCAAAAGATCATTTTGGAAAGATTGATGTGTTTTTTAACAATGCAGGTGTAGAAGGAAAAGTTGCGCCAATAACAGATTATCCATCGGATTCACTTGATTTAATCATTGATGTAAACATAAAAGGTGTCTTTTACGGATTAAAGTACGTATTGCGTGTCATGAAAGAGCAAGGATTCGGTTCAATTATAAATACGTCTTCTATTGCAGGTTTAAAGGGTATGCCTAATACAAGTGCTTATAATGCATCAAAAGCTGCCGTCATAGCTCTCACAAAAACAGCTGCAGTAGAATATGCAGGTCTTGGAATACGCGTCAATGCTGTATGCCCTGCATTAGTTAATACACGCATGATGAGATCTTTAGAAAAAGAATTTAATCCAGAAGATTCGCAAGCTGCTAAAGAATTTTTAACTAAATCAGTTCCTCTAGGTCGCTATAGTGAGCCTAAAGATGTATCTGAAGCAGTATTATTTTTAGCTTCAGAAAAAGCTTCTTTCATCACAGGAATTGCTTTAGAAGTAGTAGGCGGGATGACTGCATAAATAATACTCAAAAATTCAAAATAAAAAAATCAAAAAAAGATGCTATAAAAAGATACTCAAATCTGAGTATCTTTTTATAAATTCTCTTTTAATCCTGTTCATCATATACACTGTTTACAACTGTATTGTCTGTATTATCTGTATCATTAGAGCCATAGACATCCTGTGAAACTGTTTCATCCGTTTGTCCATAGACATCTTGCGATACTGTGCTGTTTTGCGTATTATCATCTTCAATGTCGATATTACCCGTGTTATTATCATAATTTATTTTTTCTCCCAAGATTTCAGCGATAAATCTTATCGGGACAAATGTTCTATTATTGATTGTCATCGGAGGAACTTCTATAGTCACTTCAGTACCATTAACATATACTTTTGAGTTATTTAAGTCAAATACGATAGTTTTGTCTCCTTTTGTTATTGTGACAGTATTTGATGCAGCATCCCAATTTACATTTGCACCTAGACTCTTGACAACAGCCCGCACTGGAATCAACGTTGTACCGCTTTTGATGACCGGAGGAATGTCAAATTTGATTTCTCTTCCATTCGCCTTCATCTTTCCGGCAAACTTTGTATACTTTGCCTCAGTAACTCTATCCTCTGATTCAATCTGTCCGTTTTCGTTTCTTTGGCTGACTACCTCAACTGATTTTGTAGTCTTTCGATTATTTTCTCTTGGCTTTGCAATTACAAGCGATATCGAACTGATAACAAGTACAATTGAAAGCGCAAAAGCCACCAACTTCTTCACGCTATCACCTCTTCAATGTATATATCGGCTAAAACGTATATTTCTTAATAAAAAATCATCCACTGAATGTTATACTTTAAACAACACAATCGTGGATGATTTTATATATACATGCTATTTTAGATTAATTCTCTCACCAGAATCTATCTTTACAGGCTCATCATCTACTCCGATCCATACAGGTATTGCTGATGGATTATATACCATGCTGCCATCAGCGCTAAACTTTAAGCTTTTAAGTGCATTTATATAATCCATTATTTCAATATTTGTAGCGTACCACACATTTTCATCAAAGGATGCCATCTTGCAAAATTCTTCTATCAGATCCCAATTGCCATTTCTATCAAACTCGAAGCTGTGTCCCCAAACGTAGAATAAAGGCATCTGCTCCCATTCTTTTAGGTTCTTAAATTCCTTTAGCTTCTGTATTACATCTTGATCATGATGGCAAGTTGGATGCCATTCTAAAAAATTATTAGGTATCCTAAAGCTTTTAGTCGACCTAACAGTTCTGGAATACTCTATGCCAAATGATGCAAGACTGTTTAGCACTATATCGTTGTAGTCACCATAAGGATATGCCATACCACGTACCTGATAGCCTACTAATGATTCTAGGTTTTTCCTATCTTCCATTATTTGATAGACCAGTTCTTCCGGCGGTATCAACGTCAAATAAGAATGATCTAGTGAATGGACTGCTACTTCATGTCCTTTATACAATTCTTTTATCTCATCTCTAGATACATAAGGTTCTGTATCAAATCTGCCTGAATTCAAATTGAATGTTCCTTTGATGCCGTATTTGTTAAATATCTCTATCAATCTTCTGTCAAATACCTGTCCGTCGTCATAACTCATGGTCAAGGCTTTTTTCTTTCCACCAGGATAATAATTAAAGCTTACTTTCACTTCTATTATCTCCTTTTAAAATTTAAATTTTAATATTCCAATTCTCTTAAATCACCGGTAACTTCAAAAGTTTTCGACAACACTTTTCTTCCCATAAGCTTTTGACTCATTTCGTCTGGCTGGCTTCCACCTACATACACTGTAAATAATCCAGGTTCTAAGATGCACCTTCCATCATTGTCTATCAAAGCCATATCTCGAGGCTTTAATTCAAACTTAACTGTCTTTTTCTCCCCCGGCAAAAGGTTAATCCTTTTGACTCCTCTAAGCTCATACTTTGGCACCCTTACAGATGATTCCATATCTTTTAAATACACCTGTACAACTTCATCGCCTTCTAGATGACCTACATTTTTAACATCTACATAAATATCTATGGCATCATCAGCACTGATTTTTTCACTGCTTAAGCGAAGATTATCGTATTCAAATTCAGTAAAGCTTAATCCGAAACCAAATGGGTACAGCGGCTCTTTTTCCATGTAGCGATACGTCCTGCCCTTCATGCTATAGTCCTCAAACGGCGGTATATCATCTAGTGATTTTACAAATGTTATTGGCAATCTTCCTGCCGGCGAATAATCACCAAATATTATATCAGCAACAGCCGTGCCACCTTCTTCACCTGGATACCAAGCTTCAATTATAGCTGGTATATTCTCCTTGGCCCAGTTTATTGTCAGTGGGCTGCCATTCAAAAGAACCAAAACTATAGGCTTACCTGTATTTTTCAGCTCTTTAAGTAAATCTTCTTGAACGCCTGGTAGATTCAAGTCCAGTCTATCACCGTCAGCATCAGAATTCTCTACATGTCCTTCTTCACCTTCTAATTTTGGAGATATACCCATACATGCAATTACAACATCTGATTGTAATGCTGCTTCTACCGCATCTTCAAATCCTTCTTTAGATGAACCTGTAAGTTCGCATCCCTTCGCATACAATACTTCTGCACTTACTTTATTTTTTATCCCATCTAGCATTGTAACGTACTTTGATGGTGTACCGTTGTAGTTTCCCAAAAGCACATCAAGTGAATCGGCATTTGGCCCTATGACAGCAATATTTTTGATGTCTTTTCGCAGTGGAAGCAAATTATCTTCATTTTTTAAAAGAACTATTGATTCTAAAGCTGCTTTCAATGTCATTTTTCTGTGTTCATCGCAGTCATTTACACTATACGGTATATTGGCATATGGAACCATCTCAGGTGGATCAAACATTCCAAGCTTAAACCTAGCCTCAAAAAGTTTAGTTACAGCTTTATCAATCGTGTCTTCTGAAACTAAGCCCTCTTTAACTGCTTCAATCAGGCTTTCATAGGTATTACCACAATTCAATTCACATCCATTGTTTACAGCCATAGCAGCAGATTCCGCTGCATTTTTTGTGACCTTGTGGTGCATATGAAAATCATCTACAGCTCCACAGTCTGATACAACATATCCGTTAAATCCCCACTCTTTTCTTAATATATCAATAAGCAATGTCTTACTTCCACAACATGGTTCATTATTTGTCCTGTTATACGCACCCATAATAGATGCTGCATGTCCTTCTTTGACACATTTCTTAAAAGCTGGAAGATATGTCTCTCTCAAGTCTTTATTATTGACGACAGCATTAAATTGATGCCTCAACTTCTCCGGACCACTGTGAACAGCATAGTGCTTTGGAGTTGCAACCAATTTTAGATATCTCTCATTATTTCCTTGAAGACCTTTTACAAATTCAACACCTAATTCTCCAGTCAAGTACGGATCCTCTCCGTACGTCTCCTGCCCACGTCCCCATCTTGGATCCCTAAATATATTTATATTTGGGCTCCAATATGTTAAGCCTTTATATCTTCCATGATCATTATTGCGAAGAGCCTCATGATGTTTCGCCCGTGCCTCATCAGATATAATTTCAGCAATTTGATAAATAAGTTCAGGATTAAATGTTGCACCTAAACCTATAGCCTGTGGAAAAACCGACGCGATACCTGCTCTTGCCACACCATGCAGACATTCATTCCACCAATCATATTCTGGTGTGTCAAGCCTTGGTATTGCCGGTGACTTGTGCAGCATCTGGGATATCTTTTCTTCCAATGTCATGCGAGACACAAGATCTTTAACTCTTTCTTCAACAGGCAAATTCGGATCTTTATAAGGATATGCCTCTGACAAAGTAAACGCCCCCTGTGATTCTTTAATATAACTTATGTATTAAAATATACCGCGTATTATTAAACAATATTCTTTACAAGCTCTTCTAGTTCATCAAACTTCATGAATTTTAAAACGACATTTTCTTTAAAAGCATCTTTTAATGCATTTAAAACTTTTTCTTTATCTTTTGGCGTAATATTTTTAATGCCCACATGCTCTAAATGATCCAGCGTTGATATAAAATTTATTTTTCCATCCTTTTTCCCAATAATTAGACTAAAATATAAATCATCATTTTTAAATATACAAATAGCAATATATATATTATTTCCCAAACCTGAAATATATTTTTTAAGAAGTTTGATTACAGGCAATATATCTAACTTAGGGTATACATAAATGCCATCCATATTATTAAACATATCAATAGCATATTCTATATACTCGTCGACATCCATATTCTCATAAGGAGTTTCTTGCATATGTTTGTTAAATTCTATTAACGCATTTTTATTTAATAAACTAAAACTTCGCACATAAATAATTACTCTGTTCCTTGAAAACTTAATGCTTTGCCAGAAAAAAGTAATAGTAATTTACACAATTATGCACACT
>NZ_JBPODR010000055.1:0-6153 GCF_051201035.1 Thermoanaerobacterium thermosulfurigenes | reverse complement strand
TCGAAAAGCAATAAGAGAAATACTCAGATACAAATGTTTAAGTGAATTAAAAGTCATATAAAAGGTGTAATATGAAGATAAAAATGGAGTAAAAATAATTGCATGAAAATTCACAACATATTAAACATTATGCGGATAAAATTTAAAGAAAAAAATTTGCCAACAACTACTTGACACAAACAAGAAAAAAATTTATATTGAAATCTAAAAAAATATATCTTATAATAAATTGAAAACATAATAAAGTGTATTTTCGCTCTGCAAAGGCCCGAACCGATTGCAACGAGGTTCAGGCTTTTATTCTGGGAGCCAAACTTATGAAAGAGGGTGTTTATCAAGTTGGAAAAGCTAAATCATTTTGAAACTCCATTATTCGATGCATTAATGGAGTATGTCAACAACAACACCATACCATTTCATGTCCCAGGTCACAAAAAAGGCAATGGAATGGCTAAAAAGTTTTTTGATTTTGTAGGTAAAAATGTATTATCAATGGATGTTACTGTGTTTGAACAAGTTGACAGCCTTCACAAGCCTACCGGTCCCATTAAGAAAGCTCAGGAATTAGCTGCCGATGCTTTTGGTGCCGATGCTACATTTTTTGTCATCCATGGGACATCGGGAGCTATTCAGGCTATGATCCTAAGTGTTATGGGAGAAAATGAAAAAATAATTGTTCCACGAAACATTCACAAATCTGTTACATCAGGTATTATCTTAAGTGGTGCTATCCCAGTTTATATGCAACCTGAAGTTGATAAAAATGTAGGCGTTGCTCTTAATGTGACTCCTGAAACTGTGGAGGAAGCATTAAGAAACAATCCTGATGCAAAGGCTGTTTTAATTATAAATCCGACTTACTATGGTGTTTCTGCAGACATTGTAAAAATTGCTGAAATAGTCCATGACTACGGAGCTGTACTGATGGTGGATGAGGCCCATGGACCACACCTAAAATTCAACGAAAAACTTCCTATTTCAGCTATGGAAGCAGGTGCTGACATCTGCGCACAAAGCACTCATAAGATAATAGGCTCTATGACGCAAAGCTCTATGTTGCACGTCAAGTCAAAAAGGATTGATATAAACAGAGTGAAACAAGTTATGAGCCTGTTACAGACCACAAGTCCCTCTTACATTTTATTAGCATCACTTGATGTTGCAAGAATGCAGATGGTAACAGAAGGAAAAGAATTGTTGGACAGGACAATTGAACTTGCAGAATACGCTCGTCGAGAGATCAACAATATAAACGGTCTTTATTGTTTCGGAAACGAAATTGTAGGGCGAGATGGAGCGTATGATTTTGACCCGACAAAAATCACTATTACCGCTAAAGGCCTTGGCATAACAGGTCATGAATTAGAAGATATACTAGCGAAAAAATACTACATTCAACCAGAATTAGCCGATATGTACAATACATTGTGTGTATTTTCCATAGGCGACACAAAAGAAAATGTAGATTACCTTATAAGGGCATTGAGGGAAATCAGTGAGACACTGTACAAGGACAATGTAGAAATGTCGAAAGCTTTAGATATGCCAGAGATACCAGAAATGGTTTTATCTCCCAGATATGCATTTGAATGTTCTAATATCGCCTTGCCTTTGGAAGAAAGTATTGGGCAGATTAGCTCAGAATTTCTAATGGCATATCCTCCCGGTATCCCAATATTATGTCCTGGCGAAAGGATAACCAGAGAAATCATAGAATATGTAATTGAAATGAAAAATGCCAAGCTAAGCATTCAAGGAACAGAAGATCCAAATGTGGAATATATAAAAGTAGTCAACGATTTGCAGATATTGAATATAACAGCATAAAGAGCCCTACGAAAAGTAGAGCTCTTTTTTATAAATTATTTTTCTTCTAAGTTTCTTTTGCGCTCTTTATATTCTTCTTCGCTTATCTCTCCTCTTGCATATCTCTCTTTTAAAATCTCAAGCGCATCACTGCCTCTTTGTGAGCCTTTTTTGTTCTGAAACAGTGAAACAATGAAATATATTGCACCAACTACTATTACAACTTGAAGTATCATCCAGATGAGGCCAAAAATTATGCCTCCACCGTAACCCCATCCATTCATTAATCCCCACATCATAATATCATCCTCCTTCAAATCTATTATATGACAAAATTGTGAAGAATTCATGAATTTTAATTAATTATCGGCAATTTTACTGTGAATTTTGTCCCTTGATTTAAAATACTTTCAACATTTATGGTACCATTATGAGCTTTTATTATGGCCTTAGCAATTGATAATCCTAAGCCACTGCCACCATAATCCCTGCTTCGTGACTTTTCACTCCTGTAAAATCTTTCGTATATAAAAGGCAAATCTTCTTTCGGTATGCCTATGCCGTTGTCAGAAACTGTAATCACTGCAAATTGTCCTTCATTGTACAGTTTTACTTTTATGTTTCCACCTTCACCTGTGTATTTATTAGCATTTACAAGCAGATTAATCAGTACCTCTGATATTCTATCTTTGTCTGCAACCACAAAAATGTCATCTTCAATATTTTTCTCCAAATGCTGATTTTTATTGATAAAAATGCTTTCGTAATTTATCAATAAACTTTTAATCAATTCCGACAAATTGAATCTTACTTTATTTATCTTTAGATTGTCAATTTCTATTTTATTCAATAATTCAATATCATTTATGAGATTAGACAATCTTACAACTTCTTCATAAAGGCTTACAATCCTTTCTTTAGATGGCTCCCAAACACCGTCAATTATAGCCTCTAAATGACTTTTAAGGGTTGACAAAGGCGTTCTCAATTCATGTGCTATATTTTGCGTCAACTGTGCTCTTAGCATCCCTTGACTTTTTAATGATGCGCCAAGATGATTTATGGCAGCAGTTAATGCAAGCAATTCCTCCTCTTTTGGTATTTCTTCTACTCTAACGTCGTAATCTCCACTTTCTAATTTACTGGCTACTTTTGCTATATTTAAAATAGGCTTTGTAAGATATTTTGCAACATATATGCTTATTATCAACACCAATGCAATCGTCAATATTGTTATTAATGCGATATATTTATTTACATTGTACAAAAACTTATAATCCAGTTTGCTCATAGGCATTTTACCGCTATACGTTATATCAACGTAAGCAACCTTTTTGCCATCTACAACTATCGGGAGAGTTTGGGTTGAGATTTTGCTACTACTTGCCATACCCATCATTGAAAGCATTGATGGCGTTTTAATTAATATATTGCCTTTCAAATCCCTAACCACAATGTCATACCCACTCATCATTAATGTATGTGCCATTCTATTGCCTGTCTCATTCCAACTGTCCGTCTCCTTGTACGTTTCAGCGATTGATGAAGCAATGTTGTCAAACTGCACATTTGCTGACTGTTTAATGTAAATTCCAAAATTGTTTATTATTAAAATATTTATGGTAATGCTGAATACGACTATCGATAATAAAGCAATAGATATAAACGATACAGCAGTTTTAGTTCTTATATCATTTTTAATCATTTTCTTCACCAAATTTATAACCTGCCCCATACACAGTTTTTATATATGTTGGATTTTTGGGATCATCTTCTATCTTTTGCCTCAAGTTTTTTATATGAGCGTCTATCGTCCTATCGAAACCATCAAAATCGTAGCCAAAAGCTTTTTCAATAAGCTCGCTTCTTTTAAATACCTTGTTGGGATTTTGCACCATAACGGTCAACAACTTGTACTCATTTGGCGTTAAATTGACAATCCTGCCTTTTTTCTTCACTTCGTATGATCTTGTGTCAATTACAAGATCGCCATCATTAAACATAAATATATCATTTAATGGCAGATCATTCTTTGTCCTTCTAAGTATAGCCTTAACTCTCATCGTCAACTCTCGAGGACTAAATGGCTTCGTTAAGTAATCATCTGCACCAATTGTAAAACCATATACCTTATCATCTTCACTTACTTTAGCAGTAAGCATTAAAATTGGCACCTTCGATAAAGCTCTTATTTTTCTGCATATTTCTTCGCCAGACATACCCGGCAGCATTAAATCTAATATGACCAAATCTGGATTTACAGTTTTAAAAGTATTTAAAGCATTGGCACCGTTAGTCTCAGTTAAAACGGTGTACCCTTCCTTTTCAAGATACGCTTTTATAACATCCAAGATTTTCTCTTCATCATCTATTGCCAGTATTTTCATTGCAAAACACCTCAGATATATTATACATTACAATTGTGAAGAATAAATGAAAAAAAGATACCACAATCTAAATTATGGTATCTTTTTATAGATCTTTCACAAACTTATACCTGTGCATCTATATATCTTGCAAGCCTGTATTCTAATTGTTCTTTTGGCATAAATCCGATAACTTTGTCAACTAATTGTCCATTTTGAAAAACACCTAACGTAGGAATGCTCATTATCCTATATTGTGATGCAATCAAAGGATTCTCGTCAACATTTAACTTTACAACCTTTATTTTATCAGAATATTCCTCTGCAAATTCTTCCAATACAGGTGCCATCATTCTGCAGGGTCCACACCATGCAGCCCAAAAGTCAACTAAAACAGGCTTATCGGAATTATACACCTCAGTATCAAAGTTCATATCTGTTACGTTAATAGGTTTCATCACTATCCCTCCTTTATACTGTACCCCCGGTATATGGGTCATCGCTAAATTAAATATACCACCTTTTTAACAAATTGTCAATAATTATTGAGATATTGTCTTAAAATATTCATCTACCTCGTCGTATGTCATTGCACCATTGCTTATAGCCCTTATTATACCATCTTTGTCAATGAAAAATGACATCGGTATAAATTGAACTTTGTAATCCATGGCTACTTTTGCATCGCTGTCTAAAAGGACATTGAAACTATAACCCTTTCCTGAAAGATAATTTTCAACAGTTGATTTATCCTCACCAATATCTATCGCCAATAGGACAACATCATTTTTGTTATTCTCATAAAACTTGTTTAATTCAGGCATCTCAATTTTACAATATGGACATGTTGTAGCCCAGAAATTTAATATAACCTTTTTCCCTCTTAGCTTTGATAATGTTACTGTTTTCCCATTTACATCTTTTAGCGTAAAATCCGGTGCTAAATCGCCTTTTTCAATACCTACTTGAGCATTGCTGGTAGCATTATTCGCATTCCGGCTCTTTGTTTGACTTGATACTACGTAATTGTTCAAAAAGTAAATTGAAATTCCCAATATCAAAACTAAAACTACTAAAACAGTCAATATCACATTTTTGTTGCTGCTCTTTGACTTCTTCTTATTTGATTTCACTCAAATCACCTCAAAATATTAATGTAACTTTCAAACCTTATAATGAGATTAAAATACATCAAAATTCCGAAAATTATCAAAAATAAACCGCCAATTTTTTCAATATACGGCATGATAAAATTCATCTTTTTGTAAAATGCTTTAAATCTATCAATTAGTATAGCAGCTACTATGAATGGAATTCCAATTCCTAATGAGTAAGCAAACAGCAGAAGAACCCCAACATACACAGTGTTTTGTTCACCTGCATATAAAAGGATAGTCGCAAGTATAGGACCAACACACGGCGTCCAACCAGAGGCAAAAGCTATGCCAAAAATGAAACTGCTAAAATACCCCTCCTTTTTGTTAGAAACATTAAGTTTTACTTCTCTGCTCAGAAAAGCCGGCTTTATGATACCCATCATATAAAGTCCAAATAATAATATTATTATACCACTGGCTTTTCTAAATAGAACTTTGTATGAAACAAAAAATTTCCCCAATTGACTGGCCGTAGCTCCCATGAGGACAAAAACGATGCTGAAACCTAATACAAACAAAAACAAATTGAAAAAATTTTTCTTCTTTCCGCCGAAAATATACGTCACGTAAACGGGTATTAGCGGTAAAATGCATGGCGAAAAGAACGAAACAATACCACCTAAAAACGCTGCAAATAAAGACACTTAAATCCCCCTTACCCCCTATAGAGGGGTCGTTTACTTTAATTATACTACATCGAATTTTTAAAAACAAATAAAGCTATAAACGATCAGAGATTTCGCATCAAAATTCCAGCAAAAAATTTATCTTTACAAGAATTTTTATATTTTACATCTAGTTGAATATATGGTAATAGTAAATCC
>NZ_JBPODR010000054.1:0-6215 GCF_051201035.1 Thermoanaerobacterium thermosulfurigenes | reverse complement strand
CATATGTTTGAAGGTTGTCTATTTTTCTTAATGTGTTCATTACTGTTTGCCGGCTTACATTGCAGTTAGCTCCATTCCTTTTAAGTTCCTGAGTGATTTTTTGATATGAGAGTATTGTAGAAAGATCCGTTATATCAGCTTTAAGCTCAGCATCTATTCTTTCATATTTTTGGATGCCAGCAGCTTTATCTACAAGATATGCCTTCTCTCCTGTTTCTTTGTTTTTATAGTATCGTCTTTTGTATGTGATATCTCCAAATGCAGTTGTTATTGTCCTTTCACAATCTTTTTGGACTACCACCCAGTTTTTTCTTTTAGTTTTTTCTTTATATATGCTTTGATCAAGTTCATGAAGTACATCTGCACAAATCTCTTTTCCTAATTCATTTAGAATTTTTTTAAGTTCTTCTTCAAATTCCAAATAGGTATATTTTCCATCAAGTAATCCAATAATTTTTTCTACAACAAGCAGGAATTTTTGAAGTGTATGTTGAATTATTTTCATAAGACCTCACCTTCCTATTTATTTTCTAACTCATCCTCTTGGGAGGATGGTGAGGTCTTATTTCTACATTTCATCGCTATTTTCCTGCTTTTTCACCTAAAAAAATTTTACACTAAGAAAAGTTTCTCATTAATTTTACAAAATACATGTTCATAATACAATGGTGCCCAACTGTTTGAAAGCCTTTCAAATACTCGTTTATCCATCCAGAATTCACTAGTAAACATTTTTTGTTGTAAATGATCTTTATTTTCTTTAAACATATATTTAACCTCTTATCACAATGTATTATATTCTAATTATACCTTATTATGGTTCTAAATTCCATGTTTTTTGACTTTTTGCAGTGGAATCATAGTTATTAATTGATAAAGCAAAGGAAAGTAAGCAAATAAATAAAATTATAGCGATTATAGACCCCAATAACATTGCTTCCAGGAAAATATTAATTAAGAATGGATTTACCACACATATGATATGCGAAATGGATGGATTGCCTGGAGAAATATTAAGCATGAAAATCTAGATGATATCGTCAAAAACTCCTGCAATGAAAAAGCAAGTCCTTCAACGGAGCAGGAAAGTCGAAGCAAAAAACGACATCTGTTAAATAAAAATCAAGGGTATGAGTCGAATTTAGTGACAAAACTTTTGACAATACTATGTTGTAGGAGGGGCTAAAGCATGAGTGAATTAATCGATACAAAGATTGAAAAGTTTAAATTAAGATTTGCGGAAAAAAGATGTGGCATTAGTCTTAAGCTTTATCAAAGAGTTGGCTGAATATGAAAATATGTTGCATGAGGTTGTGGCGACGGAGAAATTATTGAAAGAATCATTGTTTGACCGTAAAGCCGCAGAAGTTATTATCGGTGAGTATGAGGATAAACCTGTAGGATTTGCATTATTCTTTTATAATTTTTCCACTTTTTTAAGGCGGCCGGGGATATACTTAGAAGATCTGTATATAAAGCCTGAGATGAGAGGCAAAGGACTTGATAAAATAATGCTGTCATTTTTGGCAAAGCTTGCTGTAGAAAGAAATTGTGGCAGACTTGAATGGAGCTGCCCTGATTGGAATGAACCATCTATTAAATTTTATAAACGGTTAGGAGTAGTTCCAATGGATGAGTGGACTGTGTATAGAGTAAATGACAAAACCTTGGCTGATTTGGCAAAAAGCTTTGATGATTAAGTTAAAATTTGTGATGCGTTTTAGTTGGGAATATTGTTTCCGTCAATAAGTTTTTATGGAACAGGGAAGTCGTGAGAAAAACGATGGAATTACTTTTTTGTTTATACATGTGAATAAAACATGAAGAAGTTATTTTTTATTTAAGTATGTAAAGTTAACTTGACATTTGGCAAATGAATCGATAAATAGAAATGTAAAGTAAACCTTCCATAAAAGGGAGTGATAATTTTTGAAAAACAGGCTGGAAGAAATACGAAAGCAGCGTGGTATTAGGCAGGAAGAACTTGCTGATGCGTTAAAAGTATCAAGACAAACGATAAGTTCTCTTGAGAATGGGCGATATAATCCATCAATCATATTGGCATTTAAGATAGCTCGATATTTTGATATGCGGATTGAAGATATTTTTATTTATGAGGAGGAAGAATAATGACTAATAGAAGATTGTTATTTATATTTATGTTGGTAGTAGGGCTGTTATTATTGCTTTTGGGAGGTTTTGTATTCACATCAAAAGAATTAAAAATGGTTTCCAGCTTGTGTATTGGTTTTGGCACTGCAATATCTGTATTAGGGATTGGCAATTTGTTGGGCTCTTTTATGGTATCAGCAGTGGAAGATAAAAGAATAAAACAATTAATAGAGATAGAGATAAATGATGAACGTAATACAAGAATCAGAGAAAAGGTTGGTTATATGACAAGCAAAATTATGAATTATGTGATTTTAGTTTTGGTTATGGCATTAGGATTTATGAATGCCGATAAAAAGATTTTATTCATGGTTGCTTCACTACTTTTAATAGAATTTGCATTGGTTATATTCTTTTCAAATTATTTTTCAAAGAGAATGTAAAAAATGAGCTATAATTTCATTCTCTTTAATTTTTTTATTTAGATTTTTTATAATAAAGTTTAGTGTATAATGGTAAAAGAATACTATTTAATTATGGGGGAAAGCAGAAAATGTTTAAAGAAATGAGAAGAAAAGATAGATCTATTGATGACGAACAGGCTATTGAACTGTTAAGAAAAGGACAATATGGAGTGTTATCTACAGTAGGTGAAAATGGATATGCCTATGGAGTTCCTCTAAACTACATATACCATGAAGGAAACATTTATTTTCATTGTGCTGCTGAAGGAAGCAAGCTGGACAATATTGTTTATAACAATAAAGTTTCTTTTTGTGTGGTTGGCAATACTGAACCAATACCTGATAAGTTTAGTTATAGGTATGAGAGTGTAATAGTGTTTGGACGTGCGGTGGAAGTATATGATAAGGAAAAGGAGGATGCATTGGTTGCGCTAATTCAAAAATACTCTGGCGAGTTTATGGAGAAAGGGATGGAATACATACGAAAGAGTGACATTAAGGCAAAAGTCATTAAAATTAATATCGACCATTTGACGGGAAAGGCAGGGAAGTAACGGTTGATTAAATGAGAGATACACTGTTTAGCCAAATTTATTTTCTTTAAAAATAATTATACGTGGGCGGGGGTTATTGTGTATCCTAATTATCGAATTTCCGTTGAAATTATTTTGTTGCATGAGGGAAAGGTTCTATTGACAAAACGTGCAGGACATTGTAGGGTTGCTCCGAATGTTTGGAATGTTCCTGCCGGGAAAGTAAAATATGACGAAATTCCCACTCAAGGCCTGTATCGAGAGGCAAAAGAGGAAATTAATTTGGATATAGAATTGTTGGAGGAGCTATCAGTTAGGAATCTAAAAAGTAAAAGTGGAGATGAAGATATATACAGGGTTGTGTTTACATATCTTGTTAAACCTAAAAACGATGATATTTCTTCACTCAAATTGAATGATGAACATTCCGAGTTAGCTTGGATTACAAAAGAAGAACTCAATAATCCAAGATATGAAACGCTCACACTGATATAAGAAATATTCTTTTAACAAAAGTGTTTAAGTAAAGATAAAATTTTTATTTAGTGATAATAGTTTTAAATATGCTGCTATAGATGAAGAAATCAATTCAAACTAATTGCCATAATTAAATTTACGCGAAAAAATTTCCTAAAAATTGACTCACGAAATACGAGTTAAAAGTAGGAAATATAGGGATTAATTTTATTTAAGGGAGTATATAAAAAGTTCAAGAAAAGTAAAATGAGATTGGGGTATAAATATGGAGATAAAGTTTTACAAGATATGTGAAGTAAGCAATACTCAGCTTAATTTTGCTGTTATATTTGCTACTTATAAAGGAAAATGGATATTTGTAAGGCATGAGGACAGAAATACGTGGCAAGTTCCTGGCGGTCACAGAGAAAAGAATGAAGATATTAATGTAACTGCTTCGAGGGAGTTGTTTGAGGAAACAGGGGCATTAAATTACGAGATTGAGCCCGTATGTGATTACTCTGTTACCATAGATGGGATAACTACATTTGGGAGATTGTTTTATGCAAAAGTAGATGAAATGGGACCTTTGCCACATAGTGAGATATGCGAAGTAAGCTTTTTTAAAATGATGCCAGATTATCTTACTTATGCGGATATACAGCCTATTCTTTTAAGGAAGGTATTAGATTTTTTAAGTGGCAAGATATTAAAACTGCTTGAAAAAGACAAAACAAGAAATATTAATATCATCAACTTTATTAGAAATTATCCTATTTATACCTTTGAAACAGTTGGAGATTCAGTACTTGTTAGAGGAAGAAGCGATGAAGATTGGGTTTATATTAGCAGTAAATCCTATGATGAGTTCTTCAAACTTATTTACGTATTGGATGGAGATGACAAATGTTTTGCAGCCATTGAGGACTGGATGCTCCCACATATTGCGAAAAATAGGAAAATAAAGTCACGACTGACCAGTATGAAACTAGTCTATGATTCTAATGTACCACTGCCGACCGTAAAATCACATGTTGTTGACTTATCAATTGCAGATGCTCCATATATATTCGAGAATTCCAAGTATAAAGAGTATATATCAGTTGAATATATTGAAGATAGGATAAAAAATGGCATTGGTCTTGGCATCGAAGATGAAAAATTAGTGGCATGGGCGATTACACATGATGATGGAGCTATAGGTTTTTTGAATGTATTGAAAAATTACAGAAGGAAAGGATATGGCATGGATGTAACTGTTGCAATGATAAAGAGGCTTCTGGAACTTGGTCAACTGCCATTTGTACATATTGAAGAAGATAATGTAAAGTCTATGAACCTGGCATTAAAAGCAGGATTTAGAAAGGATAGGAGGGTACATTGGATAAAATTAAATTAGGATTGGGTGCTTCATGAATTTCAAAAAAGACATTTTTGATCTTAAATTGCAATATTAAATGCAATACCCAAAAAAAGTCATATGACGATTATTTGGAATTATAAAAGAATACAAAGATATTGTATTTGCTTATGATGGAATAACTATAGAAGTGTAGATTAAATTTTATGGATGATTAATTGAAATAAATATACAAAATGGTTGACAGAGCACAGAAAGGATGTAATGAATATGCACATTAAACCAATATCGATTGATGATCGCCAACGCATAAATGATTTTATAAAATCGCTGGTCTTCAACTGAAATGGTCGTTCGCGGTGAAATAGTCGATATGACAAAATTAGAAGGCTTTATTGCGTATGAAAATGATGAAATTATTGGGTTAGTGACATATAGGATTAAGGATAGTGAATGTGAAATCATGTCTTTAGACAGTTTGAAGGAAAATCAGGGCATTGGAACTACTCTTTTAAATAAGATCATTGAAGAGGCAATCAATAAAAAATGTACAAAAATAAAATTGATTACTACAAATGACAATATCAACGCAATTCGTTTTTATCAAAAACGCGGATTTGATATGATTAAAATACATCACAATGCTGTTGATGTTGCGAGAAAATTAAAGCCGTCGATACCAATATTAGGTGATTTTGGCATATCAATCAAACATGAGATTGAGTTTGAAATGGATTTAAGTAAAAAATCATAAAGAAGAACGGAGAAGCTATATATGGAAAAGGTCTATGAAACAGAAAGATTGGTGTTAAGAGTACTGGATAAGACTTATGCGGAATTAGTATTAGATTACTATTTGAGAAATAGGACTTTTTTACAAGAGTGGGAACCTTTAAGAGATGAGATGTTTTACACAAAGGAGTATCAGCAGGAAAATCTGAAGAAGGAATTGACAGGCATCGAAAATAAAGATTTGCTTAGACTGTGGATATTTAAAAAGAATGATGACAGCAAAATAATCGGCACAATATGTTTTAACAACATCGTAAAAGGCGCATTCTTATCATGTCATTTGTGGTACAAATTAGACAAAGATGAAATCAAAAATGGGTATACTACTGAAGCGGTTAAAAGAGGAATTGATATAATTTTTAATGATCTATAGATGAGAAAAATTGATAACAAATATTACCATAATAGATACACTACGCCTATGCTAACTGTAGTTCTTCTAAAATTTCATCAATAGGTACTTTATTATTAGCTCGCTCATACAGCCATTGAACACGC
>NZ_JBPODR010000053.1:0-6220 GCF_051201035.1 Thermoanaerobacterium thermosulfurigenes | reverse complement strand
GGAAATCGAAAAAGGATTTCAGAATGAAATTTTGGGGGATAAATTTAAAAGATGTCTCCTGAAATTCAGATATATCAGGCAACAGAAGTTGCCGAGAATATTCATACTTTGAAAGGGGGAATGCCCATGAAACACACAACTGAATAAAAGCGCCTGGGCTTAGGGGAAACTCTAAGTTGACGAGGACAGGGTTAATCGAGTTATCGGCGGATGCCCTGCGGCTTCCTGCGGTCGATAAAAAACCGGGAAAACCATGGGTGACCATTGGCATAGAGCGGTTTGAGCAGGATAACTTAATAAAAATACTGAGAGGAGACATTTACTATGTGTGGAATTGTTGGATATATTGGTGATGAACAGGCGACACCAATATTAGTAGAAGGACTTAAAAAGTTGGAGTACAGAGGATATGATTCAGCAGGAATAGCTGTGATAAATGACGGCAACATAAATATAAAAAAGGCAAAAGGCAGAATAAGCCAGCTTGAAGAATCATTAAAAAAAGAGAATCTTTTTGGTTCCATTGGAATTGGACATACCAGATGGGCAACACATGGAGAGCCATCCGATATAAATTCACATCCACACCTATCACAATCAGGTATAATAGCTGTCGTCCACAATGGCATAATTGAGAATTATCTGCCACTTAAAAAAAGACTTATAGAAGAAGGTTACACATTTAAATCAGAGACAGATACAGAAGTAGTGGCAAATCTTCTCGAGTATTATTACAATGGAGACATTGTGGAAGCTGTCATGAAAGTTCTTGACAGGATTGATGGCTCGTATGCACTTGGAGTGTTGTCAAAGGACCATCCAGACATGATTGTGGCAGCCAAGAAAGACGCTCCACTTATCGTAGGACTTGGCGATGGGGAAAACTATATTGCATCAGATATACCGGCAATACTAAAATACACCAGAAAAGTTTACTTTCTTGATGATAAAGAAATTGCGATAATAAAAAAGGACAGCATCAAAGTCATAGATGCATTTGGAAAAGATGTTGAAAAATTTGTGTTTGAGGTAAAATGGGATGTAGAATCAGCCGAAAAAGGCGGTTATGAGCATTTCATGTTGAAAGAAATCCACGAACAGCCAAACGCTATAAAAGACACATTAAGAGGACGTATAGTCAACGACAACGAAATAGTTTTGGATAAGGTAAATATAACAAAAGATGAAATAGATAAAATCGATAAGATATTCATAGTCGCTTGTGGAACGGCATACCATGCTGGTGTAGTAGGTAAATATGTGATTGAAAAGTTTGCCAGGATACCAGTAGAAGTCGACATAGCATCAGAATTCAGGTACAGAGAACCTATTATAAACGAAAAGACATTGACAATAGTAGTCAGTCAATCAGGTGAAACTGCAGATACTATTGCTGCTTTAAAAGAAGCCAAAAGAAATGGCTCAAGAGTTATAGCAATTACAAACGTGGTGGGTAGCTCCATATCAAGAGAAGCTGATGATGTCATATACACTTGGGCAGGACCTGAAATTGCCGTTGCATCTACAAAAGCTTATACGACACAGCTTGTTGCATTGTATCTGATCGCATTGGATTTAGCACTCAAAAAAGGAACAATAGATAAAGAATACGCTAAAGCCATTTGTGATGAATTAAAGAAGCTACCAGATAAAGCAAAACACATACTGGATTATAAAGATGAGCTTCAAGAATTTGCGTCAAATCATTTTAATTCAAAAGATGTCTTCTATTTGGGAAGAGGTCTTGACTATGCTGTTGCAATGGAAGGCTCACTAAAGCTAAAAGAAATATCATATATACACTCAGAGGCTTACGCGGCAGGCGAGTTGAAACATGGCACATTGGCTCTTATTGAAGATGGTACATTAGTCATAGCATTAGCAACTCAAGAACACCTTTTTGAAAAAATGTTAAGCAATATAAGAGAAGTTACGACAAGAGGCGGATACGTCCTTGCTTTTGCGATGGAAGGCAACAATCAATTAGAGGGTATAGTAGAAAAAGTCCTTTATATACCAAAGACAATGGAAGAAGTTGCTCCAATAATAACGGTAATACCGCTGCAGCTTTTAGCATACTACATGGCAGTTGAAAAAGGATGCGATGTTGACAAGCCAAGAAATCTTGCAAAGAGCGTAACAGTTGAATAAAATTTTAAATAACTTGTATTAAGTGTTGTATAATACAAATAAACTCCACTCCATGATAATAAAGTACGCTCTATAAAAATAAAGTTCGTTCCAAAATTCCGTAGTAAGTGCAAGAGAAATCTTCATTTGCTGCGGGATTTGCTTTTTTATTGAGGTTAGGGTTAAGGGGTAAGGAAAAGGCTAAAGGAATTGATTTTAAAGGTATTGAAAGACTTTACCCTACTTTTCTTGCACTTTACCCCTAAAAAGAACTGACTTTATTTTAAAAGTTGTTTAGAGCGGACTTTCTTATCTGGAAATAAATAGGGAAATAGGTTCGAGGTGAGAAAGGATAAGGGTTTGAGGGATTTCGGTTTGGAGCGGAGTTTATTTTAAATATACATAGTTAGTAATAAGGATTTTTAGGGATAAGGAATAAGGAATAAGGATTATATTATAAAATAAAATTGAAGTTAGAACGTTTAATTTATTATGGTTCAAAGCATGGATATTAAAAAATGGAAGCCGATATTTATAGTAAGGTATTTTGATAAATAAATATTAATGTATAATGATAGTAGGATATTATTTTTACTATTGCAGAATATAGAGAAATGATAAAATAGAATTACATAAATACAAAAAAAGGAGCCGTGAGGGTATGAAAATTCTTCAGTTGAAAATAACATTAAAAGACGTAAAGCCTCCTGTCTGGAGGAGAGTATTGGTTAGAGACGATATCACATTTTATAAACTCCACAGGATAATCCAGTATGCGATGGGATGGTTTGAATCCCATCTTTATGAGTTCAGGCTGGGAGAAATGATTATTGGGGAAAAAGATGATGACTGGGACTTTTACGACAGATATAAAGTAAAAAGTGCAAAAATGGTAAAGTTAAGCAGCATGAACTTTGCGCCAAAGGATAAATTCAGATATGTTTACGATTTTGGTGATGACTGGAGACATGACATTGTTGTTGAGAAGGTGCTTGCCCCAGAAGAAGGCGTTAAATATCCAGTATGTATCGGTGGAAAAAGAAACTGTCCGCCTGAAGATGTAGGTGGACCGTGGGGATATCAGGACTTTCTTGAAGCAATCCAGGACCCGCAGCATCCAGAGTATGAATCCATGCTTGAATGGGTAGGGGGTTCTTTTGACCCTGAAGAATTCAGCATAGATGAAGTCAATAATATGTTGAAGATGATAAAGTAAAAGCACATAGGACATATTTATAGACGTTGTATGGTATACAGCAATATCCACGGTATTTTCCAGAGGTAAGAAACTGATAAGTGATACTGTATATTGTTGGATTATTTTGTTGTTAGGCATATTTATTATATTGTTTTCAATATATTTTATAGGCAGCGGATGGAAGATGCTTTGGATACTATAACTATATATACTATGATTCCACTGCAAAAAGTCTTTATTTAAACTCCTTCTTTAGGTTTATTAATACAATCTATTTGAAAATATATCCATTTTTAAAAGCCTGCAGTCTTATTTACGTCCTATTTTCGTTGCAATTTTTTATTCTATTGATTTCTTTTATCTATGTCTGTGAAACAGGTATGCCAAAATAAGTGGCATCCTTTACCACTTTTGTCCTCTTTTCCTGCATGTATATGATAAATCTTTTTATATTACATGCCGTTATTTTTAAACCCTCAACTATCCGTGTTTTTATTAAACCTCTAACCCGTGTTTCATCTGCACCATGTTTTCTTTTTAATTCAGATATTGTTCCCTCTATTGCTGCTCTGCTGCTTACATTTGTTTTCTTGTTGGTTTCAATTTCAGATCTTGTTTTTTCTGCTTTTATGGTGTCGTGCTCTATCCTTACTGTATTAAGATCTTTATGTGGTTTGGCAATACAAAATTCTTTTTTTTCGCATACTTCACAATCACTTTTTATAAAATGTGCTGTTGATGCTCCATTGGCAACGTAACTGTCTAAAGGTTCTATGTTTGCAGGACACCGGAGTATTTTATTGTCCTCATCAAGCTTAAATTCCAAAACACTAGTTTTATTTTCATCAGGCTTTCCTCCGGTCATATCTGTATATTTGATTATTATTCCATGATCTTTAGATGTATCAAAAGTTCTTTTACCGTAATATCCACCATCAACAACAATTTCTTTACATCCAGTATTTTCTTTTATGATTTCCAGTCGACTATTAATTATTTCTACATCACTGACAATGTTTTTTTCAACTACATAATCTGTAATTAATTGAATTTCATTATTATTGTCGCAGGTTTCGGAAATATTTAGTACATAACCACTGCTTTGCTTTTCTGCTTTTTTTCTATATGTCGCATCTACATCATATGCAGACTGAAGGGAATTGCCGGCAATATCTTTGCCTCTTTTTATTTTATATCCTTTCTCACTGGCATTTTTAACCGTCTGCTCGTTTAACAATCTCTCAAGAAGTAATAATTCATTATTGCTTGATAAATTTTCGTTACCTTGAATAATTTCCTTTAATTCCACACATAAGTCAATAACATGTTCAAGCCTGTTTTCAATTTCCGAGCTCTTTGTTTTGTACAATAAGGTCCTGGTATATCCTTCTTTTGTTACTTCTTTAAGTTTGTCACTTAAAAATTCATGTGGAACTTTTTTTATTGCCTTTTCCAAAACGTCAAGTGCAAGTGCTAATCTTCCTGCTTTCTTAATGTTCGAACTAATCAATGTGGAATCCATCCTTTGTTTATCGGTCATTACACCAGCTTTTAACGAAAATTCTTTCATTAGTTTTATAAACTGACCGAATATTAAATCTTCTTCCTGAGGGTGTTTCAATATATACTCATAAACATGTTTTCTAAAGTAGTATAATGTCCTTATTCCAAGATTTATTTCACCAACGTTTTTTATTCCCATTGCAAAGGCAATCTGAACATTATAGTAAAATTGGTTAATAAGCTCTTCGCCAGTATAATCGTAAATATGTTTAAAATACTCTAAGGACAAAAGTATATTGACAGGAAAGTTAGGTCTTCCCGTATTTTGTGTATAAAGGGGTGCAAAAAGTTTCGATTGTGTCAAGTATTTTTAGGTTTTTTTTAAAAAAAGACCTCACTATCACTCTAAGGATGAGTATTGATAGCTGGATTTTAAGAAAAGTTTTTTAGTGTTGAAGTCTCTTAACTTCTTGATAGCATAAAATCGCCACTCACTCTATAATCTTTGATTTTCTTTTAATATCTCACTCATTCTCAGATTCTCACGCTCTTCAAAGAAGCCATCATGTATATCAATGCTATTTATTCATGAATTTTACATGTGATAGGTAACCCAAATAAGCTCCCCATAATAATAACTAAAACTACAATCTTCAATATATATGCATACTTTTAAATGGCATTTCTCAATAGTAATGATTTTATAGCCTGACTTGTTAATGTTTTTTTATTTTGCAATATTGGCAAGCTTATTATGTTTTCATAAGTTGATTTTATTTTCTTTAGTTGTTGTTTCGCTTTATACACTGTTTGCTTTGGTATTTCTATTGGCTTTAAGCTTTCATATTGCTGTTTTAATACGACACCTTTCAGCGATATGCCGCTTGCTTTTATTGCTCTTAATTTTGCCATTTTGTGAGCTCCAACCTTGCTCCATGAAATTGGTCTGCTTGATAGCCTCTCTGAAAGTACATGACTTACATGACTTTCTGCACTGCATCCTGTTATTTCTTTTTTGTAAAGGCTGTATGAATTTATTCCATCCCAATTGTTATTTATATATGTTTGGCACTTCGTTACGGGATTTTCTGTTCCGTTTAATTCTAGTTCTTTGTATTTTTGTGTTAAAAGCTCATTGACTTTTTGTTTATCTGCTTTAAATATGGCTTTCCATAATTCTCTCTTTGTTTTTTTATCTTCTTTTATTGCAGCTGTTATGTATTTTTGTAGATGAAATAGGTCTAATACGTATACGGCGTTAGGCAGATATTTTACTCCGAATTTTATCCATTCTGCTCCATCTCCAGATACGTATATGCGTTTTATTTTGTCTTCGTTATATGTGCTTGCAATGTACTCCCATACTTCTTTCCATAACTCTTCTACTTT
>NZ_JBPODR010000052.1:0-7247 GCF_051201035.1 Thermoanaerobacterium thermosulfurigenes | reverse complement strand
ATCAGCATCCTTTCTATTTAGGTTTTCGCAAAACATATTATAGAAAGGATGCTTTTATTTTGCAAATTTTTTTCTTTCAATTTCCAGTAAAAAACAGAAAATCACATATTTCTAGCTGCTCTTAGTTAAATTATATAAATCAACGTGTTTATCACTCTATAAATTTTTAAATGCGAAATCTCTGTTAACTCATCAAAAATTTTTTATGGAAAAGTGGATAAAATGATTAAAGGGCATCCCTTTCGGAATACCCTCAATAATCCTCTTTACTTCTTGCAAAAGTGAAGGGGATTACTTATTTGCTCCAGCAACTCTTCCTCTCCTGGAGTTAAACTGATTGTTTCTCTGCTTTTTAGCATCTCTGCATGCTTTGCACCTTACTGGCGCATTTTGAAATCCTTTCTGAGCATAAAATTCTTGTTCGCCGGCAGTCCACACGAATTCTGCCCCACAGTCTTTGCAGACCAATGTCTTGTCTTGATACATAATAAATAATCCCCTCACTTTGACATTTATTTACTGTATAGCCAATTAGACTATACAGTAATATTATACCACCAGTCAAGAGTTTTATCAATAAATTTTAAAATTTTAAAAATTGCATAATTATTACTGCATAAACATTTAGCGCTTCTTATCAACAAAATAGCTGCCAGGTGTATAATACTTAAGATACTCTATATATCCTTTTTTACCTTTTGATATGTCGCTTATTTTTTCTTCCAGATTTTTAAAAGCACAGTTTATATCCTCTAAATTTTTATCTTCGACTTCTTTTATTTTTTCTAATGTACCTTTTATATCTATCAGTATTCCCTTTAACACGCTTTTATCTGCACTATTACTGGGCGTATTAAAAATGCTGTCAATCCTATTTACCTTTTTGTACAGATTGTACATAGGCAAAAATTCACTGTCTATTTCATCAATGCTTGCTATGATGTCTTGTTTTTTCTCCAATATGTTCTTTATGTCATCAAGCTTTTGTGAATTTATAGCTATGTTTAACTGATTGTTTAATTGAAGCATTTCATTTAGATGATTTAATTTTTTTTCAGCTAACTCTATCAATTTTTTTATATCGCTTACCATACTATATCAACCTTTAGAATATACTTTTGCTCGAACTTTTCCCATAGCTTCTCCCCATGTATCTCTAAGCTCTGTTATCAAAGATATCACTTCGTCTAACGGCTTTTTATCTTTTTTTAAATTGGCATCTATCAGCCTTCTTGAAATAAAATCATAAATGCTGTAAAGATTTTTCGATATATCATACTGCATGTCAAGAGTCGCCATAAGCTCTAATACTATGTCCTGCGCTCTTGTTATGCTGTTATGAGCTTTTTCGATGTTTTTATCATCTATCGCTTGTTTCGCTTCATTTGCAAAGCGAATAATTCCATTGTAGAGCATCAAGACCAATTCTTCCGGGCTTGCTGTCATGACAGAATTTCGCTTGTACTCCATATACGGATCGATCATTTATCAATTCCCCTTCCTTTGTAATGCAAAGAATCTCTATCCATTAAGCTGCTGACTTAACCATTGGCTTTGAGAATTCATCTGCGACATGTACGTCTCTAATTGCGTAAACTGATCATAATATTGTTGCTCTAATGTATTTAGCTGGTCTTGCATGTCTGACATCCTCTGATTTATGTCATTTATCTGCTGACCCAAAAAGCTATTATCATATAGCTGATACTGCCCCCCACCAGCTTCTTGTGTTATAGAGTTTATACCATTATTGACTATGTAGTAAAGCCTTGCAGCTATTCCATCACTTGAGCTTGAGCCAGGTATAGCATTTACATCCGTAGTAGATTCCGTTATTTTCGTAAAAAGATCCATAACCTCCTGCGGATTATTTTGTATCGCATTTTTAAGTTTCGTATCATCTATGTAGAGCTTACCGCCTTCATACCATTGACCTGTAGTTATCCCTATAGAACTCAATGTCATCTGTGTACCATCAGTAGCTACAGTGCCAGAAATGGCTGTCCTCATGCTGTAATATATAGATGTAAGGTTGTCATTTCCGCTTAAATCACCGCTTCTGGCTTTCTGTTGCCACGCGGTAATGTCGTCTTGCGTCATCTGCTTCTTTTGATCATCTGTCAATGGTTGATAATCATAATACCTTTGCTCTGTCAACTTTGAATTTATAGTTGTGATCACATCGTTATACGCATCCACAAAGCTTTTAATACTATTGTAGATCGTATCTGTATCTGTTTGAACAGAGAGGGTTGTATAACCTTGGCCGGTAAGATTTATGTTGATGCCTGCAACAGATACATTGTTTGTTGAAGTAGTCATATTAACTCCATTAAACGAAAATGAAGCATCTGTACCTGTAACCGTAGATGTATTTAGCATTAAAGTATTACTTAAAAAATTAAGTGCATTTTGATCTGTTGTCCCGGTAAAGTCAATTTCCGCATTTGAACCTGTTAAATTTGTTATTAAGAATAGTCTATCTGTAGTTGTATCATAAGTTGCATTAACGTGGGTTGTACTTGATACACTGTTAATTGTTGAAACAATATCGTTTATAGTTGATCCTGCTTTGAATGTAATACTATTGTTATTTAATCGAATTGTGACATCCGAGCTTATTAAAGGCTTATAAGTCACACTACCATCAGAATTTTTCGTGTAAGCACCAATGGCAGCAGTGCTAGCAGAAGTTGCTCCTGTCGCCAGTTGATTTACAGTTAATTGATATGTCCCATTTACAGCATTTACACCTGCTGTAGCCGTCGCAATTGATGTGTTCGACGATACAGTCTTTGCAAGATATGTCCCCTGCAGCTTCATGCTAAACAGTGTATTGTCCCTTAGTGTCAAAAGCTTTGTATTTATGTCCTGAAGGTCCTCTTGCTGCCACTGAAGCCACTGCTTTTGCTGCTCCAATTGATAAAGGGGCTGGCTCGCAGCCTGCATAAGCTGACTCACGATTTGATCAGTATTAATTCCTGATGCAAGTCCGCTTATTCTAAGCAAGTTGCTGGTAGTAGAGTTTTGCATTGTAATAGGATCCATACTACACTCCTCCTAAATTTTTCTATCGATAAAAAGCCCTGCTATTTTCCACAATCCCGCCACCAAATCCAATATTTTTTCTGGCGGGATCTCGTCGATAACCTCGTTTGTCCTGCTGTCTACAATTTTCACCACTATTGTATTTGTAGGCTTGTGTACAGAAAATTCAAAATATGTACCATCATCTTTTTTGATTTTATTGTTGACGTCGTTTATTTCGTCTTTTACAGTTTTCTCATCGACAGGATTTTTGAAAATCTCTTTAACGTCATCAATCTTGTCAGTCAATAAGCTATTTAACTTTCCACTTCCTCCTCCTGATGATATATTTTGAATCATATATATACCTCCCAAAACTCACATGTTATTTTCTATATCGGCAAAATATTTGAAAAAATTAGTGAATTCATTTGACGCTTTTTTGGCAAGACATGTATTCTACAATAAGCTTATCTAATTCTTGACTTATCTCAAGGGCTTTTGCCATGTCGACTATGTTTTTATTAAGCTCTTTCTTCAATAGCTTTATCTTCTCCTCCACTGAATCATTTTTATAGTAATGTTCCTTTATGATCTTTGCCATTTTCTCCTCCATATAAGCTATTGTAACTTACTTCATTTTTATATATCGGCTTTAAGAAATTTTTATTAAATTTTTTTCAAGATGATATAAGCACTTTTATCTGAACGTATGTTTGTGTTATAATATCATTGAGGTGTTTTAATATGGATCTTCTTGAAAAGATAAGGATATTAGCAGATGCAGCAAAATACGATGTATCATGTTCATCCAGCGGAAGCGATAGAGAAAACAAAAATGGCGGAATAGGGAACGCATCATTTTATGGAATATGTCACAGTTGGTCTGAAGATGGCAGATGCATATCCCTTCTTAAAATACTTTTTACAAATATCTGCATATACGACTGCTCATATTGTGTAAATAGATGCTCAAATGACGTAGAGAGAGCATTATTCACACCAGATGAGCTGGCAGACATTACGATAAATTTTTACCGCAGAAATTATATAGAAGGATTGTTTTTAAGTTCGGCTGTATACAAAAACCCTGACTACACGATGGAGCTTCTCATTAAAACTGTCAAAAAACTGCGAGAGGAATACAATTTTAATGGATACATACACTTAAAGGCTATTCCCGGTGCAGACGTAAATCTCATTAGAATAGCTGGTCTTTACGCAGATCGCATGAGCGTAAATATCGAGCTTCCATCGGAGAGATCTTTAAAACTATTGGCGCCTCAAAAGACAAAAGAATCAATAATAAAGCCAATGAACTTCATACACAATCAATTGATGGAAAAAAGTGAGTCAAAAAAGCTGATGCGCCACACAGATAAATTTGTGCCCGCAGGACAAACGACACAGCTTATCATAGGTGCAACACCAGAAAGTGATAGGACTATATTAAAGCTGTCAGAAAATCTGTATAAATATTATGACCTTAAAAGAGTGTATTACTCTGCTTACATTCCCGTTTTTGATGACAGCAATATTTCTAAAGTAACATCGCCACCTCTTTTGAGGGAGCACCGCTTGTATCAAGCTGATTGGCTTTTAAGGTACTACAATTTCAAGGCTGATGAATTGCTGACTGAAGAAGAGCCAAATTTTGATGTATCATTGGACCCGAAAATCAACTGGGCAATGAAAAATCTAAACCTATTTCCTGTTGAAGTTAACACTGCAGACTACAATATGCTTCTCAGAGTACCGGGAATCGGTGTCAGAACAGCCAAGCGGATAGTCTCAGCAAGAAAAGCATCTTCTCTAAACTATGATTCACTTAAAAAGCTGGGAGTCGTATTAAAAAGGGCAAAGTATTTTATAACATGCAATGGAAAGTACTACGGTGAATGCGAAATAGAAAAAGACAAAATAAAAAACAAACTAACTACCAATAAGAATCGCATTTTAGACGGACAACTCAGCATATTCGAAATTGATAATTCTTTAAGTAACCTACCTATAATAGTATGACTAGTTAGGAGAGTAGATATATGGTAAACTACATATTCGATGGAACATTTGATGGCCTCATGACTGTTGTATACGAATCATATTACCGTCATCAACATCCCAATGATATTTTTTCTGAAGTCAATCATCAAATAAACTTTCTTGGACATGATGTATTCGTATCAACAGATATAGATAAATCCAATAAAGTACAAAATGCCATTGAAACAAAAATATCAAAAGAAGCACTTGGAAATATTTACTATGTTTATCTGTCAGAGTTGGAGTCGTCATACATGCTGATATATAAATATATCAGGTTAGGCTTTAAGATAGGCAAAAAAATAGACTACTTCATTCAAAATGACATAGTCCATGAAGTGACAAAATTAAGCCAAAGAGTAAAACATGAAGCGTACAAAATGATCGAATTAATTAGATTTAAAGAAGTCAAAAAAGGGTTGTTTATTGCCAAGATACATCCAGACTACAACGTACTGCCTGTCATAATGCCCCACTTTGCTGAAAGGTTTCAAGATCAGTATTTCATAATACACGACCAAAAAAGGAACTTATCGGCAGTATATGATAAAAAAGCATGGATAATCACCGACATACCTCTTGAAAATATATCCAATATGAAAGAAACCGAAGGCTACGAAATCCTATGGAAAATGTATCATAAAAGCATCTCTATAGAAGAAAGAAAAAACCTAAGGCTTCAAAGACAACACATGCCTAAAAAATACTGGGATATGCTTACAGAAAAACAATAGCTACATCTCAAACTGAATGGCAGAAGAAAATCTCTCTATAAATGGTATGCCATTTGATGTAAGTAGAAGTGATGATGTGACCATGACTTCATTAACTGGTATAAAGTCATACTTGTCACCGTTTCTCTCTGCATATCCAGCAAAGTCATGTATGATGTATGGTACTCCACCATCCATTCCAACGTACATCATGACATGACCCGGCATATATAAAGCTGCGCCAGGCTTAATCTTATCAAAAACCTTTATTCTCTCATCTAATGATAATCCATCAGAAAATTTATAGACTATTCCTGGACACCTTTCTTGCTCATCAGCATTTCTGGGTAGTCTAAACCCAAATGTCTTGTAGATGTACATGATAAAGCTAGAGCAATCCCTGCCACCAAAGCTATCTCCCCATCCATATCTATCGCCAATAAGTTTAAACGCCTGATTTAATATATTTGCCCTGGTGTATGGTACATAGCCCCAATGAACATCTTCTTTTATCGATATAAGGCCATATTTAAAAATCAGGTTGCCTTCATCGTCCATTGAAGGCAGTTTGACAACATAATTGCCATAAGTAGATTGATTACCTATAGTATCAGGCATATCCTTTTCCAATGGTACTCTCGTCCCCATGTCAAACTGAATTTCAGATACGTCATCATCGTATGGGTTTGACTGCGTCCTTACGCGATTTCCTGTAACAACTATGAAATCATCTGTGTCGAGATAGTCAAATACTTCCTCCTTATTTTTTGCAATTGCTATATCAGTAGCTTTAGCCCAGCCTCTGTAGTTGTACATCTGTACAAAATACCACTTTTTATCTTTACTTTCGTGAAGTACAATAACAGGCTCTATCGCATGACACGATGTCTCTTGAAATCTATCAAACTCAATATCGCCTTTTCTGCCGTATACTGCTATTTCCGCAGGAAAACTTCTAAGAGATGTCTTTCTTATGGTGATACCGTATTTTATAGGATTGTCTTCATCTATCCTATATAAATTTGAATTATCAATAATATAATCATAAAAATCATTTTTTACTACTTCGCCATTTCTAAAATACATCTCTTTTTCCGGTATTTTATATTCCTTTATAAAAGACAACAATTCATCGTAAGTAAGACTATCCCTATAGCTTCTTAAATCATAAACGCTATCGCATTTTCCCACAATCTCTTGATTGAACTTCACAATATCATTTTGCGTCATTATGATGCGATCCACATCGGGTATATTTTCTATCCAGTATTCAGCATCAAGCATCTCTAACTTTGTACCCGGTATAATATGGAACACCTCCACAGTTTATTTTTGGTTTCATAAGAATGAAAGGCTATGTTACAAACTTTTTTACTATGAAAACTTATTATATAAGTAGCTAAAAAAGCGCAGACTTCCCCTACAGCTTTAAAAATAGACTTTAAAGGGAATTAATGGTAATAT
>NZ_JBPODR010000051.1:0-7422 GCF_051201035.1 Thermoanaerobacterium thermosulfurigenes | reverse complement strand
TATCAAAGTCAGATTTATTCTTACAAAATCAGGTAAAAATCAGGCAAAGTTATCATTAGTAGCTTAAAAAAATGCTTCTTATGACACTCAAATCATAATTAGTTTTAAGTAAAAAGAAGCGTTGAAGGGCCAATAGTATGTATTGTATTTAAGAGAGCTGGTGGCGGGTGTAAACCAGTATATGTACATATTTATCCAGCCTGGAGCTATGGTTAATAACCATCGGGCGACCGTTAAATCAGTGACGAGGGCTTTTTAAGCCGAATCAGGGTGGCAACACGGAAATCCCGTCCCTACATAGGGCGGGATATTTTTATTAGGAGGTGTAAATGATGCTTGATATTAAAAGGATAAGGAATAATCCAGATGAGGTAAAGAAGGCTATTGAACTTAAAAAAGAAAACTCAAACATCGATGAATTTTTAGAGATTGACGAAAAGAGACGGGAAATCTTAAAAGAACTGGAGTCTTTAAAAAACACCAGAAATAAAGAATCTGAAAACATAGCTAAACTGAAAAAAGAGGGCAAAGATGCTGATGAACTTATAAAAGAGATGAAAGAAATATCCGACAAAATCAAGGCGATGGAAAGCGAAGTAAAGCAGTACGATGAAAAATTAGAGGAGCTTCTATGGACCATACCAAATATTCCTCATGAAAGCGTTCCAGTTGGAGACAGCGATGCTGATAATGTGGAAATCCGCAGATGGGGTGATGTGAGAGAATTTGACTTTGAAGTAAAGCCACACTGGGACATTGGAGTTGAGCTGGGGCTTTTAGACTTTGAGGCGGCATCACGGGTTACAGGTTCCAGATTTACGTTTTACAAAGGATTAGGCTGTAGGCTTGAAAGAGCCCTCATAAATTTCATGATGGATCTTCACACAGAAAAACATGGATACACAGAAGTTTTTCCGCCCTTTATGGTTCATAGAAGAAGCATGTTTGGCACAGGACAGCTTCCTAAATTTGAAGAAGATGCATTTAAGGTGTCCGGGACAGATTATTTCTTGATACCGACTGCTGAAGTTCCGGTTACAAATATGTACAGAGAGACTATAATCGATGGTGAAAAACTTCCTATTTACAATTGCGCGTATAGCGCTTGTTTCAGACAGGAAGCTGGTTCTGCAGGAAGAGATACGAGAGGATTAATAAGGCAGCACCAGTTTAATAAAGTAGAACTGGTAAAGATCACAGAGCCTGAGAAA
Source organism: Thermoanaerobacterium thermosulfurigenes (assembly GCF_051201035.1). Lineage (NCBI taxonomy): Bacteria > Bacillati > Bacillota > Clostridia > Thermoanaerobacterales > Thermoanaerobacteraceae > Thermoanaerobacterium > Thermoanaerobacterium thermosulfurigenes. Next base: position 6,211 of record NZ_JBPODR010000051.1, on the reverse strand, counting down.
TCATACGAAGAACTTGAAAAGATGGTAAGCGATGCTGAAGATGTGCTGAAGACTTTAGGCATACCTTATAGGGTTGTATCTATATGCACTGGAGACCTTGGCTTCACTGCGGCAAAGAAGTACGACCTTGAGGTTTGGATGCCAAGCTATGGAAGGTATGTTGAGATATCATCTTGCAGCAACTGCGAAGACTTTCAAGCAAGGAGAGCAAACATCAAATACAGGCCAAAAGATGGAGGAAAGGCTCAGTATGTCCATACTCTAAATGGTTCGGGTGTGGCAGTCGGCAGGACTTTTGCAGCAATACTTGAAAACTATCAGCAAAAGGATGGTTCTGTAGTTGTGCCTGAGGCTTTAAGACCGTATATGAGATGTGATGTTATAAGGAAGTAAAAGGATCAAATAGCATTAAATAATTGATTTATGAATATTGACAACTTAGCCGGCATATGATATACTTTATATCGTTCCCGGCGTGGAGAGGTGTCCGAGGGGTTTAAGGAGCTGGTCTTGAAAACCAGTGTCTCTTAACGGAGCCGTGGGTTCGAATCCCACCCTCTCCGCCATGAATTTAATATTAAAATGGATTGTAGCTGACATGGAGAAGTACCCAAGTTGGTGAAGGGGCGGTCCTGCTAAGACTGTAGGTCGGGGATAACCCGGCGCGAGGGTTCAAGTCCCTCCTTCTCCGCCATACATAGGCTACTTTTTTTGTTGAAAAAAAGGCGCAATTGCGCCTTTTCATTTTTTATCATTGCCTATTATGACGGTGACATCTGCACTGTTTGAGTTTTCACCTTTTAATACATTTTTTATAGACAGAGCACTGGCGACTTTGTTGGCCTTATCTATGTTGGTATTTGTATAAACGCAAGATTCATCGTAATTTTTCGCATCAGCATTGGCGATTTTGACTACGTTAAAGCCAAGATTTTTAAGTTCATCAGCGTACTTTGCAGCCAGTCCTTCCACTTTTGTCCCATTGTAGACTGCAACAGAAATGGTATTATTTATAGGTGAATACGTTATTTGCGAGACTGTGCTTACTGAATCACTGCTTAGACCGTCTCCAAACATTTCTGATGCCACTTCCATGGCTTTTTGCTGATCTACAAAATAATAGCTGTAATCATCCATGTATCCGCCTTCTCCTGGCAGTATAGAAGTATTTATGTTTTGAGGCTTATTCTTGACAAAGTCCAATGCGTATGTTGTGATATCTTTTGCCGTCAAATCTGTTTTTAAGTTTTTGCTTAGTGTTATGGCCAGAGATGGAATTTTCGTTATTATGGTAGGTGATGTGACTTTCTTTATGAATGACTTCAAAAATTCTTGCTGGGCATTTATTCTTCCTATATCGCCATCTACATAGCCATGTCTATAACGAACAAATTGTAAAGCTTCTTCACCATTTAATACTTGAAGTCCCTTCTTTAGGTTTATGTGAAGTGGAGGATTTGCTACGTTGTCGTCGTATTTCATGTCAAACGGTATGTTTACCTCAACTCCCCCTATGGTGTCAATGATGTCTTTAAAGCCATCGTATGTTAAAATCACGTAGTTGTCTATTTTTATTCCCAATAGATTTTCTACTGCATCTTTTAAACCATCTATTTTCTGCTCAGAATATGCTGCATTGATTTTTTTTTCAGTTGGTGCATTGTAGCCTGACCTTGGATAATATGTATCGCGTGGAATCGATAACATATCGATTTCTTTTTTATTTGCATCAAAGCTTGCCACGAATATAGTGTCAGAGAGACCATCGGCATCACCGACAAACAGTATATTTTTTTTGTTCTGACTACTGCTATTTTGCTTAGATGTTTTAACTTGATTGTTGGTTGTGACAGGATTTTCTTCAGTGTTTACAACGTTTAAATTTCTATAAAACATAAATGCGCCTGTACCAATAGATAAAGCGATTCCTAAAATGACAATGAGGGAGATTTTTAAAGCCCTTTTCATCCATATATCACATCCTCGTTAATTATCGTTTTCTATTTATTTCTAATATACATTATATGCCTAAATTAATCAATAAAAATCGCTTTGCATTTTATAAAATGGATATATTATAATAGTGTCAAGAAGTACATTTTAGGATGGTGATTTGTTTGAAAAGAGGGAATTTGGCTATAATCATTTTATTGATATCAATATTTTTAATTGCAGCTTTATTTGCAAGCCTTGCAAACCTTATTGTGGACATACAGTGGTTTAACAGTTTAAATTATTTAGGGGTATTTTTTAAAAAGTTTTTAACACAGCTTACTATAGGTGTGCCATCGTTTATAGTAATCTTTATCCTTTCTTATTTCTACCTGAATAGAATGGTTAAAGACTATGCAAAGTTTGCTCAGGACATTGAAATCAAAAGTGTACGCAAGAGATTTAGAGGTGTAGTGATAGGCTTATCGTTATTTGTAAGCTTTTTGATTTCCTTATTTATCGCTGCAAATTGGTGGAACGGCTTTTTGTTTTACATAAATTCTTCGAATTTCGGCGTGAAAGATCCGATTTTTAATAAAGACATAAGCCTTTACATGTTTAGATTGCCATTTCTTTTAGATGTATATGATTTGCTTATTATCATAATACCGATTCTCATAGTTGCCACTATAATCGTATATGGACTCATGTACCTATCCGATAAGACCAGGTTTTATGAGATATCAGACAGAGGAGGTTTTTTTAGAGCTATTTACAACAAAGAGATACTGATGATAGCTTTTAGGCAAATTGCCGTTTTGGGATTTGTATTTTTTGCCGTACTTTCATTGGGTTATTACTTAAAGGCGTATGGCATATTGTACTCTAAAAGCGGTGTCGTCTTTGGCGCAGGTTATACAGATGTTCATGTGAGGTTTTTATTTTACAGGATTTTAATGCTGTCATCAATAGTTTCCGGCATTTTGTTTATGATTGGTGCATTTAGGCAAAAGCTTAAATACATAATAGCATCGCCTTTAATAATCGTTGCCATCATGATTTTATCGACTGTATCGCAAATGGTTGTTCAAAATTTCGTCGTGGCACCAAACGAGCTTGACAAGGAAAAAACTTATTTGAAGTACAATATTGACTTTACTCAGAAAGCATTTGACTTAAATAATGTTGAAGAGAAAAATTATGATTTAAGCGGCAATATAGACAAAAAGGTATTAGATGAAAACCAAGACACAATAAACAATATCAGGATAAACGATTATAGGCCTGTAAGTCAGATATACAACCAGCTTCAAAGCATAAGGCTTTACTATAAGTTCAATGATATAGATATTGACAGGTATATGATAAATGGAAACTACAGGCAAGTTTTTATATCTGCAAGGGAGATGAATCTTGACAATCTGGCAAGCCAAGCGAAAAATTGGATCAACATGCACCTTAAATACACACATGGGTATGGCGTCGTAATGTCAACCGTAAATGATGTAACGGCTACAGGGCAGCCAGACATGGTGATAAAAAATATTCCGCCAGTGAGTAGCACAAATATAAAGATAACGAGGCCAGAGATATACTTTGGAGAGCTTACAAACACGTACGCAATAGTAAATACAAAGACAGGTGAATTTGATTACCCTTCAGGCGACACAAACAAAGAAAATTTTTACTCTGGCAAATCAGGCATACCAATGACGTTTTTAAACAAGCTTTTGTACACAATTTATACTGGCAATATAAAAATACTTTTATCTACTGACATTACGCCTAATAGCAGGATGCTTCTTTTTAGAAACATAAAGGATAGAGTTCAAAGGATAGCTCCGTTTTTGATATACGATGATGATCCATATATAGTAGTAGATAATGGCAAATTATATTGGATGATTGATGCATATACTTATTCGGGAAATTATCCCTATTCAGAACCTTATGGGGATACAGGAATAAATTACATAAGAAATTCTGTTAAAGTCGTTGTTGATGCTTATACAGGTGATGTAAAGTATTATATATCTGATAAAAATGATCCTATAATAAAGGTGTACAGCAAGATATTTCCCGGGCTATTCAAAAACATAGGCGAGATGCCTAAAGGCTTAAAAGCTCATATAAGGTATCCTCAGTATATGTTTGATATACAAGCAAGCGTTTATAAAAATTATCACATGTCAGATCCGCAAGTCTTTTACAACAAAGAAGATTCTTGGGACATAGCAAAGGAGAAATTTACAGGTAAGATAGAACCGGAAGAGTCACAGTATGTCATAATGAGGCTTCCAGGAGAAAAAACTGCTGAGTATGTTTTGATGATTCCGTATACGCCAGCCACAAAAGACAACATGGTGGCTTGGATGGCAGCAAGGATGGACGGTGATAACTATGGGAAACTGGTAGTCTATAAGTTTCCAAAAAGCACTGTCGTGTATGGACCTATGCAGATTGAGAATATGATCGATCAAGACCCGAATATTTCAAAAGAGATGAGCTTGTGGGATCAAAAAGGTTCAAGCATCATAAGAGGCAATTTGCTGACGCTGCCGATTGATGATTCTATGCTATACGTTGAGCCTATCTATATACAGTCATCGAATGAAAATGCAATACCTGAAGTAAAGAGGGTTATACTGGCGTACAAAGATAAAATCGTAATGGAGGATACGCTTGCAAATGCATTAAACAAGATATTTAATTTGCAAGCTCCGGTACAGCCACAGGTTCCACAAGTGCAGACGAATGAAACCCAGCAAGAGCTTATAAAGAAGGCAAATGACATATATAATAATGCAATGAATGCTTCAAAAAATGGCGATTGGACAGATTTCGGTAAAAATCTCGATGAGCTTGGAAGCGTGCTTAATGATTTAAACAATAGCATAAAAAAGTGATGATGAAAAGTGCACTGCTAATTAATATTTGGCGGTGCACTTTATTTTTTGCATTAAAAGTGGAGATACTAAATGTAGGTGATGTTAAATGGAAATACTGCAGTCAGAATTAAAGATAGAAAATTTGATAAAAGAAACAGAACATATATTTGAAAAATTAATGAGCTTCAATGAGATTTTATCAAATGATGTGACAAAAATTGATGCAAAATTAGAAAAAAGCGAAAAAGAAATTAAGGAGTACATTGAAAGTCAATTTGAAGAAAATAACGATAGGAAGTATCTAATAAGTTATCTGATAAAGGCTGACAATCGATTAGATAGCTTAAAAGAAATGGAAAACATGATTTACTCCAATATCGATGAATTAGGTAATGACGTAAAAATTCTAAAAGACAATCTGGATAACATGAAAAAGACACTATACAAGTTAAAAGATCTTGAAAGAGATATTAGCTCTATGAAAGCTGTAATCGAAAAGGATGTGCTTTTAAACATAGAGCTAAACAAAGAAAATACACCTGAAAAGGTAGAATACGTGTATGACTTGCCGCCGCAACTTGTAAACAATCTAAATACAGCATTAAATAATTTGTACATCGCCAGAGAAGGCATGAATAGGATAAAAATATACGAAGACATTGTAAATAATTTGGAAAATTTTCAATAGTAAAATTTTCATTTACTAATTCTAATCATAAAGGGAATATTAAATAACGGGGAAATTTTTTAAAGGAGGGTTTACATTGAATAGGAGAGAATTTGAGGATTACCTAGGCGAAAAAGTAAATAGCGAAGTGTCTGAAGAATTAAGTGCAAGGTTTGGCAAACAAAACAATCAAGCGCAACAACAAGCTCAACAACAGGCACAGCAGCAAGCGCAGCAATTTCAGCAACAATTGCAGAGCATGGGCATAAATGTCACACCGCAGCAATTCCAGCAATTATTAAATCAAGTAAAAGCTCAAGCGCAACAACAACAGCAGCAGACAGATATGCAGGTTCAGCAAGCATTACAACAGGCTATGGCTGCACTTCAACAGGCTCAACAAAGCATACAGGCAAACCAAGTATTTGCACAGATGAGCAAAATATTAGATTCATCAAATCAGCAACTGCAGCAGTTGACACCTCAATTGCAAGCTCAACAAGCTCAGCAAGCACAGGCAAATTTCTTAAACCAACAAGCAAATCAGCAGAATACAACACAAACAGGAATGCAGTAATAAAGTAAGGGTTATAGATAAAAGTCTATAGCCCTTTTTAAGCGGAATCAATCTTAGTGTATAATTTTAGTAGGCGGTAAAAAATAGAAAAAGGAAGGCATCCAAAAGATACCTTCCACTTACATGAATCATCCGCTATAATGTTTA
>NZ_JBPODR010000050.1:0-7791 GCF_051201035.1 Thermoanaerobacterium thermosulfurigenes | reverse complement strand
ATTATACCAAAAATGGAGATCTCATGCTATTTTATAGCCAAATAATATTGAATTATCAAGGTACAGAGCTACTTTTATAAGTGCGAAGTTTGAGTTATTCAAATAAAATATTCTCTGATTCTATTAAATTCTTCATAGCTAATTCCCGCTTCTCCAATATATCTAGGATTTTTAACACCCCTTTTCCCATCATCATGATAATCAGAACCACCTGTAAAAATTTTTACTTTTCCTTTATAATTCCCCTTAATATAATTTTCTATTTCTTCACTGCTTAAATTTCCCTTATAGCTAGTCTTAGAATACGTATAGCGAGCTTCAATGCCATCAAGACCATGTTCAATCAAGCGATTTATATACTCATCCCTTGTATAGCTTCTTCCATCTGGATATTTTATTTTTTCATCAATTAAAAAAGGATGTGCTAAAACTGCAGTTCCACCGCAATCTTTAATAAGTTTGATTGCATCGAAAGGATCTATTTTTATTCTTTTAATATTCAATTTTGGGTTATCTCTCACTAATAATTTTGCCTCTTGCCAAGTACTAGTATAGCCTTTTTTTGCTATGACTTCAAATATATGTTTTCTTTGAACATCTTCTTTTTTTCTATATTTAATACTTCCATCTTCATCTACATACTGTAATACATCTTTTTCATAGTCTATTGATATACCATTTTCAGTTAACAGTTTACATAAATCTCGGTATGCATTTATTTTACTTTCTTTTTCTCGTTCAACCTCTTCTTTAACCAATGGATTATCCCAATCAAGTTTGTAACCTAAAATATGAACATCATCAACATAAGTATCACAAGAAAATTCATATCCTAAAACAAGTTCAATTCCCTTACTTGCGGCATAATTTACAGTTGATATCTTTTTATTATCAACGCTTATATAAATAGGTGGTTCAATATCATGATCTGTAATTGCAACTACTTTCATGCCACATTCTGTAGCTTTATCTATAAATTCCCGTGGTGTATCATTACCATCTGATCTAATCGTATGACAATGCAAGTCACAATCATATCTATACATACTTAGGCCCCTTCTTTTTCAAATTTACGGAATTTCCTATCTACATTATTTATCTTATCTACTTTTCTTATTGAACGACCTCCTTGGAACTCTGATTCCAACCAAACATCAACTAACTTCTTAGCAAGTTCGACACCTATTACTAATGCTCCCATTGTCATTATTTGCGCATTATTGCTTTTTCTAGCCCTCTCAGCAGAATATATATCATGACATTGTGCCGCTCTTACGCCAGGAACTTTATTTGCTGTTATAGCCATTCCTATTCCAGTTCCACATATAAGAATGCCTCTTTCAAATTCACTATTAGCAATTCTTTGGGCAACACTTAATGCAATATCAGGATAATCTACAGGATTTTTATCATATACTCCTGCATCTACTACTTCAATGCCCTTATTTGTGAGATGATTTTTTATTATCTCTTTTAAATCATATCCTAACTCGTCTGATCCTATTATTATTTTCATAGCTATTAATTCCTCCAATCAGTTATTTTTTAAAAATTCAGAAATATTGTATGCTATGCCTACATCATCTAGCATAAAATTTTTCTTTAATAATTCCTCTGTACCTGCAGTTCCAAATCTATCCTTTACTCCAAGCCTTAAAAGTTTTACATTATTACAATTTTCAGAAATAAGCTCTGCTACCGCACTGCCTAAACCTCCTATGACATTGTGATCTTCAACAGTTACAATTAAATTTACTTTTAATGCTAAATCCAAAATAAGCTCTTTATCTAAAGGTCTTATCGAAGCCATATCAATAACAGTTGCTTCTATTTTTTCACCTTTTAAAATATTTGCTGCGCTTAATGAATCGTACACAGCACCGCCACTGCAAATAATTGCTACATTGCTACCTCTCCTGAGAATATTACCCTTACCAATTTTATAACTCTCCATTTTTTCATACACTTGAGGTTCCTTTCCTTTACCCCTTAATCTTAAATATACAGAACCATTGTAGTCAAACATGGCCTTGGTCGCTGCAAATGTCTCTTCATAGTCGGCTGGATCTATTATAACAATATTTGGTATTGATCTTATGGCTGCGACATCTTCTAATGCCACATGAGTATATCCAAGCCATTCAGAAGAAAAACCAGCATCTGTTCCTACAATTTTTACATTTAAGTTTTGACCAGCTATATCAACTCTAATCTGCTCCGCAGCTCTAAATGCTAGAAAATTAGCATATGCAGTTACTACTGGAATCTTACCTGATAATGCCAACCCTGCAGCAATCCCTACCATAGACTGCTCTGCTATTCCTACATTTAAACTTCTATTCTTGTATAAATTGGGGAATTCTCCATACCTAGACTGTGAATCTGCTGCAATTGTTACTATATTTTCATGATTTTTGCTGATTTCAAATAATGCATCGATAAAAGCTTCCCTTGTAGATCTTTTATTATCAGTCATTGCTTAATTCCTCCAATCCCAAATCATTCTTAAGAGCATTATATTGCTCTTTTGTCAAAACCTTATGATGCCACTCTATCTTGTTTTCCGCAACTGGAAGACCCTTCCCCTTTATTGTATTTGCAATTATAACAGTGGGCTTTCCATCTTCATATGGCGTTGCATTTAAAGAAGATATTAAATCATTTATGTCATGCCCATTTATTACTTTTGTGGCCCATCCAAAAGCTTTCCATTTTTCCTCAAGAGGTTCCAATTGACTTATATTTTCAGTAAGATCTCCAAGTTGTAGCTTGTTTCTATCTACGATGACAATTAGATTATCAACCTTATGCTTTGCTGCTATAATTGCTGCTTCCCAATTAGTCCCTTCTTCTAATTCGCCATCACCTGTAATTACAAAAACTCTATAATTTTTGTTATCAATCTTCGCAGCCAAAGCCATACCAATAGCCAATGGTATACCATGACCTAAAGAACCCGTATTCGCCTCAATTCCAAGCAACTTTATTTCGGGATGACCAGGTAACATGGTATCATATTTATTTGCAAAGTCTCTCAATAAATTTCGATCGAAGTATCCTACTTGTGACAATATTGAATATAGTGCTAAACATCCATGTCCCTTGCTTAAGATAAATCTATCTCTTAAAGGCCAATGAGGGTTTTTAGGATCATAAACCATTATCTTTTTATACAAAGTTGCTAAAATGTCTGCAATAGAAAGTGCTGGTGCCAAATGTCCAAAATCAGCTCTTGTACTCATCCAAATGCAATCTTTCCTAATTTGTTCTGCTGTTTTTTTTATTTCATCAATATCAATATTAGCCACTTTAAACCCTCCAAAATTTCATAATTTAAACTCACATAAGTCTTCATTGCAAAATTCATGCCAAATAAAAAAAGATCTATAAAACTCTTTATAGATCTTGATTTTAGCAATTTATATAAATCACAAGTTAATGCAATTTTACATTTTAAAAAAAGTTATAATGCATAATTGCATCAAATTAAATCTAATTTACAATATCTCTATACTTTTGTAATTTTCTAACTATTGTTGATTGATCTACATCTAACACTTTAGCAGCTTTATACGTACTGCCACTTTCATCAAGTGCCTTTTTTATAAGCTGATATTCTAAAAGTGCAGAAGCTTTCTTTAATGGCATTAATTTAGAAACGTATATTCCATCTAACGAATTAGAATTTTCTTTTATGTTTGTCAATTCTGAAGGCAAATCACTGTTTCTAATGAAATTACTCTCTGAAATTATTACAGCACGTTCTACTACATTTTCAAGTTCTCTGACATTTCCTGGCCAATCATATTTTATAAAAGTTTCAATAACTTCATTAGTTATTTGCTTTGAAAAAGAATACTTTTTATTATACATATCTAAAAAATAATACGTAAGCACAGGTATATCTTCTAACCTTTCCCTCAAAGGTGGTATTGTGATAGGGATAACATTTAAACGATAATATAAGTCTTCTCTAAATTTGCCTTCATCTACTAACTTCTTTAAATCCTTATTAGTAGCTGCAATTATTCTCACATCAACTTTTCTCGGCTTTATACCACCAACCCGCATAAATTCCCTTTCTTGTAACACTCTCAACAGCTTGACCTGCAGTAATAATGGCAATTCTCCAATCTCATCAAGTAATAAAGTACCCTTATCTGCAATTTCAAATAATCCAGGTTTTCCCTCAGAGCGAGCACCTGTAAAAGCACCATTTTCATAACCAAACAATTCTGCTTCTAATAGATTTTCTGGAATTGAACCACAATTAATTTTAACAAATGGTCCACCACTTCTATTACTTATATTATGAATATATTTACATATTACTTCTTTTCCTACACCAGTCTCTCCATATATTAACAATGTTGAATCTACTGGTGCCACCTTTTTGACTAATTCTAATACCTTTTCCATAGCTTTACTTTTATAAACTAAGTTGCTATCTCGTGTTTGCTCAATTCTCAATGCCACAAGTTCATGCTCATACCTTTGCAAAAGATCTCTAGTTTTATTTAAATCATTTTTTAGTTTTTCTTCATTTGTTATGTCTTTTGAAATACTTACAACTCGAACAATATTGTTATTATCATCAAATACAGGCATTGCAGTCACTAATAGTCTTTTGCCTGATTTTGTTTTTTGCGTTAATGTTACAGGCTTTTTTTCTTCTATAACTATACGGGTTGCAGAAGGAAAATACATGCCACTTTTCTCTAACTCATTCACACTCTTTCCAACAAGTTCTTCCGGCTTTAGTCCATATATTTTTTTACACGAAGAACTAAGTCTAACTTTTATTCCTGAGCCATCAGAAATACATACCATATCATCTGAACAAGCCATAAAAGCATCTAGATCTGTTTTTATCGAATTATAGCTTTCCATAAGGTTTCCATATTTTTTATTTAAATACTTTATCACTTCACGACTAGTTATAATACCAATTTTATTTCCCTTATCATCATTGACAATTATTATATTATGATTCCATTCATCAATATCTATTGAAATTAAATTATTCAAATTTTGAAATATAATGGTCGAAAAAAATATTATATACTTTCTTCCTAAGTGACAATAATATATTTTTTCTATCTCACCTTTATTGTTTTCTATTAATATATAATCAAAAGAATATACTTTTTCGCTAACATGGTCTAAAGTATTTGTAGATTTTATTACTAAGATATTATGATTCATAACATCTTCTATGTTTAATTTCATACAAATGCACCACCTCTTTTATGGTATTATCATAGACTTGTGCATATTCAAAAGCCTTGATTTAAGCTATTTCCTAGATATGCTTTTTTCTTATCACCCTAAAAATTTTTATCTGATATGTAGGATTCCCTACCTTTTTTGTTGAATTATAGTATTATAAGCATCATTAAACATTAAAGGAGGAAAGCCTACATGTACCAGCTTCAACAAGTTTTAAACCTCATAGACCTTTTTACTTCTCAACCTAAAATTGATTTTTATACTTCTTTATTTAGTAATCTTGATTTGTCTCACATTCCTGAATTCCCGCCTTCTAAATTTGGCCCTATAGGCTATTATCGCCATACTCTCTTAAGCTTAATTGTTATGAAAGCTGAGAAATTCGGTGAGATTTCTGATCTCATTGATTATCTTAATAATAATCTTATTATTGCTCACCTCTGCGGTTTTGATATTACTAAAAAGTTGCCCTCTTATTGGACTTTTGACCGTTTCCTTAAAAATTTTGATCATCAATATTTGTCTTATGTTATGCAGAGTCAAGTTAATATTCTTAAGGATTTCGGCCTTATTTCTGGTGAATCTATTTCTTTGGATTCTACTCCTATTAAGGCTAATACTAAGTTCAATAATCCTAAGTGTTTTTCTAAAAATAAATTCTCTAAAGATAATCAGCCTAAGTCTGACAAGGATTGTAGACTTGGTGTTCATACTGCTTCTAATGATTCTTCTAATAAAAATTTTGAATTTTATTGGGGATATAAAAACCATATTATTATTGATTCTTTGTCTGGTCTTCCTATTGCTGAAGTAACCACTCCTGCTAATATCCCCGATTTTGATGCTGCAATCCCTCTTTTATCTGAAACCAACAATTGGTTTAATCTTGAAGGTGTCAATTTTATTGCTGACAAAGGCTATGATGTTAAGAAAGTCTATAGTTTTGTGAGAGACACCCTCCATGGTCATTGTTTTATTCCTCTTAATAAGAGAGGCTCTAAAACGCATAAATTGACTGATGATGGTCATGTTGTCTGTGATGCAGGTATTCCAATGATTAAATATGGCAAAGAGTATTTTGATGGTTTTATTAAGCAAAAACATCGTTGTAAATACTATAAATCAAAAGATGATTCTCTTTGCCCGTGCCATCATCCCAAATACTTCAATGGCAAAAATTACAGAGGTTGCATTAAATATACTTCTATATCTACTGATTACAGGTCTTCAATCGATAGAAATTCTATACATTTCAAATCTAAATATAAATTAAGGACCGAATCAGAAAGATAAATTTAGCTGGAAAGCTTTAAACCTTGAAAGAGCATATGTTAGAAATATTAATTCTGTAAGTAATTTGAATACTTTTGGCCATATCACTTTATTAACTCTTGCTATAACTGCTTATAAAGCTGGTAATATTGACAAAACTAAATCTCTTGATGGTTTAAAGCGTACAGCTTAATTTTATATTTTAGTGTTTATCAATTTTTACCATCAATTATCTACAGAATTTTTATGCCCTTTTTTAGCTCTCATTTTTTTCTTTTATTTAGTTTTAAATGTTCAAGTATATTTTTTAGCCTCTATCATTTACATAACCTACCTATGCCGGTTTTTATTTTTGATCGATTTTTTAATTATGCTCATATCTAGTATTATCAAAAATCTTTATCATTTTTAAACTATTTTTAATCCACTCCATCCTCATATAATATGATTTGTATCAATCAAAAAGGTTGATCTTTAACAATATTACAAAGTTTAATTGAACCTAGATAATTAAATAATCAGTTATTTAGTTTAAAAATTTCATCTATCAAGTCAACTTGATACTTATGCATACATCGCATAGTTAATCCATATGTTTTGGAAGATGGGTTGTCAAGCCAGAACAAAGTGACATTTTAGGCTTGACTACTCATCGACCAAACATATAATCCTCACTGCGATGTATGCTAGATTGCTGCTTTTTGTATTGTATTACACACATTCCCTCTTTCTTCTTTAGGTTGTCTCTGTTACATGCAAAAGAGTATGCTGATTTCTACTACAAGAAGTACAATAAGATTACCAAACATTAACATAAAAGAGCTCTTGTCTTAACAACATAAAAATTTGTAAGACTGATCTTTGCCTCTAAAAAATACTACTTGACATTACACCGTTTGTCTTTTAATTTATTTTACCACTTTTCAAATTGAATTAAAATAGAAAAGAAATTTTGAATTAGCATCAAGCATTTGTTGAAGAATTTTTTTCTAAACATATCATTCATTATATTTGCCAAATCAAAAGACTAGTTTTTTCACTTTATCCAGTCAACAAACAAAACTATTACAATTTTTCTTTATATATGTTAAAATTATTTATAGATATCATTTGCTGAAATAAAAGTAGTTTAGATTTTATGATGTGTAAAGCCGTAATAATTTTGAAATTCACGTTTTTGCAAAAATCTATTATTTAACTCAAACTTCGCACTTATAAAAGTAGCTCTGTACCTTGATAATTCAATATTATTTGGCTATAAAATAGCATGAGACCTCCATTTTTGGTATA
>NZ_JBPODR010000049.1:0-8182 GCF_051201035.1 Thermoanaerobacterium thermosulfurigenes | reverse complement strand
AATATTACCATTAATTCCCTTTAAAGTCTATTTTTAAAGCTGTAGGGGAAGTCTGCGCTTTTTTAGCTACTTATATAATAAGTTTTCATAGTAAAATAAAGGAAGTGCAAAAATCTAACTTAGCTTTAAAAAAATGTCTTGACAGATGGGGTATTATAATAAAGGAAATATTTTCAACACTTTGAACAAAATTTTAATGATAAAATTTTGCCGTTAATCATTTTCAAAATGGTAAATTTTATTGTTTTTTCAAACAATAATAGTATAATAATATTTCGTGGAACAAAATTCTTGAATAATTTTTAATTGAATATTGCAAATTCTTTTTTAAAACATTCAACATAGTTAAATTTGCTGGAATCTTTCGTTGGGGGTATTAGCTGATGAGTACTAAGGAGGTTCTAATAGTAGAGGACAGTAAACTCAATGCACAAATAACCGCAGATATTTTAAATAAATATGGATATAAAACAGAGATAGTATTAACAGGGGAAAAGGCCATTGAAAGAGCAATACATAGTTCTAAAAGTCCAGATTTAATTCTTATGGATATAGAACTTAGCGGAACAATTGATGGTATAGACGCAGCGAAAATAATTGGACAACATAAAGACACCCCAATTTTATTTTTGACTGCAAACGCCAGTAAAGAGATAACAGAAAAAATAAAATCAGTTTCAGCGTATGGTTATATTCTAAAAGGTGTAGATGAATATGTACTCATTTCTCAAATTGAAATGGCTTTTAATCTGTATGAGGCAAAAATACAAATTAAAAATAGAGAAGAATTATTTCATAGCATGTTTGAAAATCATGATGTAGCAATGCTGCTTATTGAACCAGAATCAGGACGTATTGTTGATGCTAATAAAGCCGCTTGTGAATTTTATGGATGTTCTAAAGAAACCATATTACAGATGAACATAGAATCTGTTGCTGGTATTTTTACAATTGATGGTTGTCATAAGTGTTCCGAAGTATTAAAAAATAATTGCAATCCTTGCATTTGCCTTCAAAAATTAGTTAATGGGAAAGAAAGATTGGTAGAGACATATTCAACCATTTTAGATTATCAAGGAAAAACGTTGATGCACGTAATTGTTTTTGACATTACTGAAGAATGGAAAGCAAAAAAAGATCTTGAATTTTATAAAAAACTTTTTGAAGACTCACTTAATGAAATTTATATATTTCATCCACAGTCACTGAAATTTATCGCAGTAAACCATGGAGCAAGGGAGAATTTAGGATATACTGAAGAAGAATTCAAAAAAATGACACCTATTGATTTAAGCCCAGAATTTACATTACAAGCTTTTAAAGAATTTCTTGAGCCTCTTTCAAAGGGAGAACGAAAATTAATCATTTTTGATACAATGAATCGCAGGAAAGATGGCTCTTTATATCCAGCGGAAATTCACTTAGAACTTATAGAATTTGGGGAAGAAAAAGTATATGTAGCACTTGCTGTAGATTTGACAGAGCGCAGAAAGATAGAAAATGATCTAAAAGAAAAGAATGAAGTTTTAAATACTATAACATTTTATGCTGGAGATGCCATTATTATGATTGATGATAATGGCAAGGTAACTTTTTGGAATCCTGCGGCAGAAAGGATACTTGGCTACTCAAGAGATGAAATAATAGGAAAAGAACTACATGCGATTGTGATTCAAGATAAACAATTATATAGTGCATACAAAGAAGAATTTGAAAGATTTCGATTAAATGGTAAAGGAAGTATAGTAGGCAAAACAGTTGAAATGAAAACAAGACATAAACATGGACATGAAATTGATGTAGAAGTTTCACTTTCTGTTGTCAAAATTAATAATTCGTGGCATGCTATAGGAATAATTCGTGACATAAGTGAACGCAAAAAATTTGAAGAATTGCTTTACAGTCAATCAGTTACTGATCCACTTACAAATATCTATAATAGGCGTTTTTTCATGCAGATATTAGAGCAAGAAGCAGGGAGAACAAAAAGGAGTAAAAAGCTATTTTCACTTATTATGTTTGACTTGGATCATTTCAAAAACGTGAATGACCGTTTTGGACATGCAGCAGGAGATACAGTTCTTAAAGGAGTTGCTGATACGGTAAAAGGAAGAATACGGAAGACGGATTATTTTGCTCGGTGGGGAGGAGAAGAATTTATAATTCTCCTGCCCGAAACTTCCTTGAATAATGCAACTAATCTGGCTGAAGAGATTAGAATGCAGATAAGTACAGTGAAATTTGGAGATGTAGGTAACGTGACGGCAAGTTTTGGAGTTACTGAATACAGAGAAAATGACACAATTGACACCGTTCTTTTGAGAGTAGATAATATGCTTTATGAAGCAAAAAATGATGGGAGAAATTGCGTAAAAAGCGTATAAAAGTGTGTTGAAATATTTGACATAGAGGGAGGATAGAAAATTGGACCTCTAAGCAGGTCTCAATGAAAAGCTATGGAAGAAGGAAAAAGTAGTAAGAACATTCTTATAGTAGATGACTCTACATTAGTACGGCTTATGGTTAAAAATATATTAAAGGCAGAGGGATATGATGTTGATTCTGCATCTACTGCTGAAGAAGCAATGCTGAAAGTAAAAGATAGAAAAGAATTGTTTGATTTAGTAATTGTAGATGTTAATCTGCCAAATCAAAACGGTTTTGAATTTATAAAGAAACTAAAATCGAAAGCGGGATACAAAAACATTCCAGTGATGATATTAAGTGGAGATGCCACAGCACCTTCAATTACACAAGCAATAGAAGTCGGCGCAATAGAGTATCTTATTAAACCATTCAAAGAAGATGAGCTTGTAAAACGTGTAGTAAAACTAATAGGGTGTATTAAAGAAGAAGATCATTATCCAGAACTTAAAGAAGTGTTAAAAAAAGAAATAAACCGTGCTAAAAGAAGCAATGTTAACTTTTCTTTAGTCTTGGCACAATATGAAGGAAAAATCAGAGTTGAAATTTCAAAAGTAGCAGAACAGGTAAAAAACAAACTTCGTGATATAGATATAATATTTGAAATTGATAAAAATACTTTGGCTTTAGTTCTTCCTATTACAGTAGCTAATGGTGCAAAGATTGTAATAAAAAAAATTAAAGATAAACTGCCAGGCAAGTGGTATTTTGGTATAAGTATATATCCTGATAATGGTAAAAATGAAGAGGAATTAATTAATTTCGCAAAAGAAGGATTAATGAAAGAAATATCAAATTCAAAGCAAGCAGACAAATAAGTTAGAGTATAGTTATAAAATAAGAGAAGAAATTTTACACCAGAATAAAAAAGCCAAAATAGTTTTAGAGGTATTGCAGAAAGAAAAAACGCTTAATGAGATCGCTGCTGAATATGAAATTTCCGAATAGGATGAACCTAATTCAATAATTTGCAATATATAGCAGGAGTGAGGTATCAAAGTTGCAGTCAGGGGTAAAACCAAGTAAATCAAGTAAATATGGGAAAAATAAAAAATACATACCTGTAATATATAAATTTTATCTATCACAATTTTCAGCAATATTATGGGTAATCCTTTCAATAAAATTATCTCAACCTTGGTTACACGAACTTAGTAAGGCTGTTGGATTTCCACTTGCATTATTTATAATTACCTTTATTGCTTATGTGCCAGGCTATCTTGTTGCATTTGATACAGTAAGTCTACTTTTAGACAAACAACCACCTTACAAAAATACAAATCCTGATATACCAATTACAGTTTTGATAGCAGCAAGAAATGAAGCTGGCAAAATTGCTAATACATTAAAGTATATTTCGACTCAAGAATATAACGGTAAAATACAAATTGTGATTGTTGATAATAATTCTTCTGATGGAACTCTTGAAGCAGCAAAAAATGCTGCAAAACATTATGGAATACAATACAAATGCTTATTTGAACCAAAGCCGGGGAAAAATAACGCATTAAATACTGGCTTAAAAGCGATCGATACAGAATATTTTATAACGCTTGATGCTGATACATTATTACATAGAAATGCAATTAATAACATAGTTTCAAGAATTTTAAGTGCTCCGCCTGATGTGTGTGCAGTGGCTGGACATGTTTTAGTAAGGAATAGTAGAAATAATATTTTATCTAAAATGCAGGAATGGGACTATTTTATGGGCATTGCATCTTTAAAAAGAATGCAAGGTTTATATCAAGGTACATTAGTTGCACAAGGAGCCTTTAGTCTTTATAAAACGGATATTGTAAAAAAGATAGGTGGTTGGGAAGATGTAATAGGTGAAGATATTGTATTGACATGGAAGTTTTTTGAAGATGGCTATAAAGTATATTTTGAGCCTTTTGCAGTCGCTTTTACAGAAGTTCCAACTAAAATGAAACATTTTATAAGACAAAGGTCAAGATGGGCACGTGGCATGTTTGAGGGCTTTAAAGTAGCAGGTCCTTGGCAGCAAGAAAGATTTCTTGCGAGATTTTTGATTAGTCTAGATATATTGATTCCTTTTATAGATATGACATATACTTTTGTTTGGATACCTGGACTTATAATGGCTTTTTGGGGAAAATATTATATTGTAGGACCGTATACTCTTTTAGTGCTTCCTCTAAATATTTTTGTAACAATAGTAATGTATATTTTTCAAAAAGATGTATTTGATTCTTTAGGTTTAAAAATCCGAAGAAATCTGCTCGGATATATTCTTTATATTTTATTTTATCAAGTCATTCATTCGCCAATTGCCGTATGGGGTTATGTGCAGGAAATTTTAAATCTTCGCAAAATATGGAAGTGAATTGTACGTTTTGCAGGTTAAACAAAGAATATATAATTACATTGTACGGATTTTTCATTTTCGCTCTGCTCAAATCAAAAATCCGAATTTATAACGCACCTCTGCTCATTCTTCGCAGACGTGCTATTTTTTTGGAAGTGTAAGCAAGCAATAAATATATTTGATAAAATAGTAAAAATATTTTTAAAATTCTCTTGACATTTTATTTGTTATGTGTCATAATATAATCGAAGGTGGAAATAAAAAAGTTTTTTAAAGGTGAATTAGTTTTAAATTGTAAAAAGGCGGAAGTTGGCAACAAATAAAAAATGTGGGTATATTTCCACTAGAGAAATAAAGGTGGCGTGATCAACCACCTTTATTTCTTTTATGACAAATAATGTGACACTGTTACATTTTCACGGTTATGACCTAAGTTTCTGCTTACTTCTCTTACAGCTTCTCTATCTCTTTTATCTCTTGTACGCTTTTTGTACTTTCTTCCTCTGATTTCTATAAACCTGTCTTGAGCGTATTCACGTCTCATGCTGTGTATATCAAGATGTTCTGGAATTCTTGTAAAAAGCCTTTCATTTCCTCTATCTTTAGCTTTTTCTAATATGCTTTCAATTTTAGGCTGATATTTTTTGAGTATAGGAACTTCTCTTGTTTTACCGCCTTTACCATTTTTGACATGAACATATAGCCTATCATCTTTTTTATAGATATCATTTGCAGTGATAGCTGATACTTCACGCCTTCTTAAGCCAGATGATTTACAAAAATCTATTAAATCCTTATAGTTATCCAAATTAATTTTTTTATCATCAGGTCTTTCAAGTCTAGATCTTGTTATATCTTTTAGTTTTCTTTCGGGTATTTTAATATCATCAGCAAGGTTATTATCTTTATATGCTTTTCTAAGAGCTGCTCTTGCAACCTTTATAGACCATGCTGATTGACCCAGTGAGATTTTTTCGCTTAAATAATCTGATACCATATCCTTTGTTTTGTCAAAGTCTTTATTCTTTACACCTTTAGATTTGCACCAATCAGCAAATTTTTTCATTTCATTACGATAAGTTGCATAAGTCTGTACAGAGAAGATACCTGCATTAAAAACTGCATCATTCATAGCATTAAATACATCTTGTCCATGAAGTCCATTCTTTATAGCTTCTTCTTTAGCTTTCTTCTTAACAGCATATTTACTTTTTCCAAATGACTGCTGTTCTTTTAAATTGTTAAGCAGCCTATAGAAAATACTTCCTTGTCTGCCCATAAAAATCACTCCTTTGCCTGCTATTTTCTGCCATTCAAAGTGCGGATTACGGACTTTGATATAAAGAATTTACTAGTTAACTTTAATTATTATTGTTATTATATGTTTTAAGTAGAGCGGATACAGTGTCCGTTCCAGTTCCTAAATAATTGTCCAGATTCCAGACAATTACCTTCCATTATCTGTATTTTTCAAGTGCTTAAATTGAGCACTTGAAATTTTCAAAAATTTCCCAGTTTTTTTACTTCGTCATCTACTTTTTCAGCTATTTTAACTTCCTGTGTATAGTTCTAGGTGATACACATAGTTTGGCAGCAATATCTTCTGTAAAGGTCGGGGAAATAATTTCGTTGACCACTTTTTTATATTGATTGCCTCGAAATGCACCGCCTTTATTAGTACTCTTTGTTTCAGGATATTTTGCTTCGTATAATTCATTTCTTCTTTTAAGATGTTCAGCACGTTTCTTTATTGCCAATATTTCCAGCAAATGATCTTCAGCAAATGTTGAAGAAATAATTTCCGCAGCGTTGTATCCAAAACATACATATCTATTTTAAATTCAGAAAATATTTGTATTGATAACAATGATAAAAGCCTATATAACAGGCTTAAATTGAATTCTAAATTAAAAATGTTAACAAGTTTTATTTATATTAGGGTTCTGTTATTATTTTAAAAGATTGTCATCGTTCAGATAGCGTAATATCAATGAAATCTAATGTTATCAAGAAAGAATATTTCCATTATCTGTATTTAGAAAGTGGTCAAATTGACCACTTTCTATTTCCGAAATTTTTCCAGTATATTGATTGCCTTTTGATTAAAAAGGATATACTTAACTGAGGAATATAACCAGCTTCGCCGTTTATATTCTCCTATTGTCGCTGCGTGAGTAAGTTTTATATCCATGAAGTGAGATTAGCCTTTGTTAAAACATCATTACCAATTGAGATTATGTCGTAGATAAAGCCGGTAAGCCACTTTATCTTCTCTAAATGCATTATCCGCATAGCATGATAGAGATTACTTATGCAGTGATTTTTGCGATGTAGCTTATGGTATTGCTGTGGTGTATTTTATCATGCCGGATAACTGATGCTTTAAAATTCCGTCTGCTCATATCCAAGCCCGTGAGCCATAGGGCTTTGCCGCTGGTGTAAATGCATGATGTCTACTGCTTATTTAAGCAGTATAAAGAAAATCAAGCAACCTTCCATTGCCATTCTTTTTTATGAAATATCCGGATATATGCAAAGGAATCAACTTTAGCGGCAGAAAGCTAATCTTTTGATACTCGCAAAAATGCTTTCTGAAGGCCCGGATATTTCAACCGTAGAGGAAAGAGAATGATGCATAACGCATTTTATTTTTATGCTTGTTTTCTTTTTAATTCGATATTATTATATAACAAATATTCAGAAAATTCAATATAAATATTTAAATACCCTATGCGCTTTAAAGCATAGGGTATCATTGATTTTATTTATCGTCATTTTGCATCATTTCGTCTTCTTTTTGAAATTTTACAAGTAACTCAAGAATTGCATCTGCTAATTTGTCTATACCTTCTTTTTCAATGCCAATTATATCGTATATACAAGAGTCAATTATGCCGATGATTTTTTTATAATATTTGGCATCTTGGTCATTATCAATTATTTTCATTAAAGCACGATTTTTTTGTATTAAAAGTCCGGCTAAAGAATCAAAATCATCACGAGTCATTTCTTCATTGTTGTAGTTCATATGTAACTTCACCTCCTTTC
This sequence comes from Thermoanaerobacterium thermosulfurigenes, assembly GCF_051201035.1. Lineage (NCBI taxonomy): Bacteria > Bacillati > Bacillota > Clostridia > Thermoanaerobacterales > Thermoanaerobacteraceae > Thermoanaerobacterium > Thermoanaerobacterium thermosulfurigenes. Next base: position 381 of record NZ_JBPODR010000049.1, on the reverse strand, counting down.
AGCGATACGATTTATCGTATTTTACTATAGATGAGAAAAATTGATAACAAATATTACCATCAAATAGATACACTACGCCTATGCTAACTGTAGTTCTTTTAAAATTTCATCAATAGGTACTTTATTATTAGCTTGCTCATATAACCATTGAACACACTGCTTTTGTACTTCTTTGCGTACTATTTTTATTCCTTGCCCAAATTTGCAATATTCATCACCTGAAGTCGTACAATACAGGTATGTCAATGATATAAGCCATAATAATCTATCTATTGATTTTGTTGATCGTACTTGATATGTATTTAGTCCAAGATTATTCTTTGTCTGCCTAAAGAATATTTCTATAGGCCATCTTTGACTGTAGTAATTTAGAATAGTCTC
>NZ_JBPODR010000048.1:0-8416 GCF_051201035.1 Thermoanaerobacterium thermosulfurigenes | reverse complement strand
TTTATTTTTTACTAGAAGTGATTATTTATTTTTATTCGTTGACCTAAAGGTTTCAGCTTAAGCTGAGGGATTTAACCCCATTATACAGACATTAAGCACTAACAAAGGGTCATTTATACTTTTTACTATAGACAATGTCTTGTTGCGCTCATCAATTATCTTGCCTAATTGACTTTCTTCATATTGCTTAAGTCTTCTTATCATGTTATTAAATTCCACTGCTAATTTACCCAATTCATCATCCGTCTTAATTGATATAACTTGATCAAGTTCCCCTTCTTTTACTTCCCTTATAGATTTTATCAAATATTCCATTGGCTTTAAAAATCTATTGGTAAATATTAAAGATATTATGAATCCGAAAATAGCTGCTAAAAGTGTAACTAACAAAATTATGTACATTGAATTTTTTGCATCCAACGTCGCATTAGTCTTTTTCTTAAACATAGCATCTTCGTTTAATTTGGCAAGGGAATTTAAGAGATCTTTTATATGTTCATAGTTAGGCTTTATCTTCATATTATAATAGTTCAACATGCCAACTTTATCATCTGGTGGCATCCCTTGCAAATATGAAACGCTTGTCGTAAAATTCACATACGCACTTTTTATCTCATCAACATAATTGCCTTCATTTTTTTCTGTTATATTGTTTGCTTCTACATTATACCAATTGTAAAACACCGAATTGTCCTGATTAAATTGCTTTATGGCGGTTTGCCTGTCTTCATATATAAATGTCAGTATGGCATTGTTTTGATTTTCTAATTCCTCATTCATCAAATTAACAGCTTTTATGCTTTTATAGTTATCAATCATTAAACCATCTATAGTTTTGCTTAAATAATACATATTAATGCCAGATATTATTCCAACTACCAATACCAGTACGACAAGCACCAAATACACAATCGATATCTTGCCTTTTAACGTCTTAATCATTAAATACACCTACCTACATACACTTCAATTCTTAATAGTTAAAGTATAATTTTCAGAAAATATAAAGTCAATAAAGGATTCCTACGAAAAAACGTGAAAAAATTTGATAATTATGTGTATTAGTGAGATAATTTAATATAAAGGGATTTGATAATATGGATAATTTTTTAATGAAAATTTAATGAAACTTTTGTTTTATTTTCCCGTGTATTATAATTTACTCATGCCTAAAAGCATTGATTATTTTATTTTTTAAGGAGGAATTTGCAGTGAATATTGAATTTACTTTAGGTGGCATAATATCACTTGTAATACTTTTTTATTTGGTTTACATGCTATTAAAAGCTGATGAATTATGATAAGTGTCAGGGAGGATTAGTATGATATATGATATTTTACAAATGGTAATATTTATATGTCTTTTAGTGATAATTACAATTCCACTTGGTTCGTATATAGCAAAGGTGTTTACGAATCAGCATACATTTTTTGATTTTGTAGCAAAACCAATCGAAAAAATTGTCTACAAAATTACAGGTATAGATGAAAGCCACGAAATGAATTGGAAAGAGTATGCTTTGTCATTACTTACATTTAATCTCTTAGGCATAATCTTTCTCTTTATTATACTCGTATCGCAAGGCAGATTGCCATTAAATCCTCAAAAACTACCTGGAATTTCATCATGGCATCTTGCTTTAAATACAGCAGTAAGCTTTGTGACAAACACAAACTGGCAAGCATATAGTGGTGAAACAACCGTAAGTTACTTAACTCAAATGTTAGGGTTTACAGTTCAGAACTTTTTATCTGCTGCTACTGGACTTTCTGTCGCGATTGCTTTAATTAGAGGCATAATGCGACATTCCACGAAAGATATAGGCAATTTTTGGGTGGATATCACAAAATCAATAATATGGATTTTTTTGCCTCTTTCATTAATTCTTTCTTTAATCCTTACACAACAGGGAGTAATACAAAACTTTAGTAGCTATATTAAAGTACATACATTAGAAGGTCTAAAGCAAGTCATAGCAATGGGTCCTGTGGCTTCTCAGGAAGCAATTAAAATGTTGGGAACAAACGGCGGAGGCTTTTTTGGAGCAAATTCTGCACATCCTTTTGAAAACCCAACGCCACTTACAAACATGTTAGAAATGCTTGCAATACTTGCTATACCAGCTTCATTGCCATATACATTTGGCAAAATGGTAAAAAACACAAGACAAGGATGGGCTATCTTTAGTGCCATGCTTATTTTATTTGTCATCATGTTGGGTACAACATATTATTCAGAAAAAACCGGCAATCCAATCATAAACCACATAAATATAACTGGTCCATCTGCTATGGAAGGAAAAGAAGTCAGATTTGGAATAGCTGGTTCTTCACTATTCTCAACAGTCACAACAGCCGCATCTTGTGGCGCCGTAAATTCTTCTTTAGACAGTATGACTCCTTTAGGTGGACTAATACCAATGCTTCAAATAATGCTTGGAGAAGTCATATTTGGAGGTGTTGGCTCCGGGCTTTATTCAATGCTAATAGATGCTTTTTTAGCAGTTTTTATCGTAGGTCTTATGGTGGGGCGAACCCCTGAATACATCGGCAAAAAAATAGAATCATACGAGATGAAGATGTCAATATTGGCCATCATAATACCAGCTTCCACAATACTTATAGGAAGTGCTATTGCATCGGTTACAAAAGCTGGCACAAGTGTCCTACTAAATCATGGTCCACATGGTTTAAGTGAGATATTGTACGCTTTTGCTTCGACATCAGGAAATAATGGAAGTGCTTTTGCCGGACTTAACTCTAACACACTTTTTTACAATTTAATCACCTCAATCGCAATGATTATTGGTAGGTTTGGCGTCATCATACCAGCACTGGCCATTGCAGGAAGCTTGGCAAATAAAAAGATTGTTCCTGCCAGTGTAGGAACATTTCCTACTGATAACGCATTATTTTCAGTGCTTTTAGTGGGAATAGTGCTGATAATTGGTGCTTTAACATTTTTCCCGGCTCTTTCTTTAGGCCCAATAATCGAACAATTGCTGATGAATGCTGGAAGATTGTTCTAACCATGGAGGTATTAATATGAGCAAAAAAGAATCTACGCGAATGAATATAAATAGTAAAGAACTCATTAAAAATGCTTTTAAAAAATTAAATCCTGCAACACTTTTCAGAAATCCTGTAATGTTCATTGTTGAGATAGGTTCAATATTAACGACTATAATAACGATCATGGACTTTATAGGTAAAAGTGCTGAAAGAAATTTCGACTTGCAAATCTCAATTTGGCTGTGGTTTACCATCTTGTTTGCAAATTTTGCAGAGTCTTTAGCTGAAGGCAGAGGTAAGGCTCAAGCTGATGCACTTCGGAAAACAAGAAAAGATATAAAAGCAAAAAAATTAGTAGGTGATAAAACTGAGGTAGTGTTGGGTTCCACTCTTAAAAAAGGTGACATTGTCTTAGTTGAAGCTGGTGATATAATACCAGGCGATGGAGAAGTAATTGAAGGTGTAGCATCTGTAGACGAAAGTGCAATTACTGGTGAATCTGCACCTGTCATAAGAGAATCTGGCGGTGACAGAAGCTCTGTAACTGCTGGTACAAAAGTTCTATCAGACTGGATAAAAGTAAAAATTTCTTCAGATCCAGGTGAATCATTTCTTGATAAAATGATAAGCCTTGTAGAAGGTGCAAAAAGACAAAAGACGCCAAATGAGATTGCATTGACAATCATGCTTATAGGACTCACTATAATACTGCTTTTAGCCACAGTTACAATTGAGCCTTATGCGATTTATTCAGGAACAAAAATATCAATTCCAACACTTATTGCATTGCTGGTTTGCCTCATACCAACTACAATAGGAGGACTACTAAGTGCAATTGGCATAGCAGGGATGGACAGGCTCATAAAAAAGAATATATTGGCCATGTCTGGTCGCGCCGTTGAAGCCGCAGGTGACGTAGATGTGCTTTTACTGGATAAAACTGGTACAATCACATTTGGCAATAGAATGGCTACAGAATTTATTCCTGCTCCAGGTGTGACAGAAAATGAATTGGCAATGGCTGCTCAAATGTCCTCTTTATCTGATGAGACACCGGAAGGCAGAAGCATTGTAGTTTTAGCAAAAGACAAATACGGTATAAGAGAGCACAATTTAAAAGAATTAAATGTGGAATTCATACCTTTTACAGCCAAGACTCGTATGAGCGGAATAAATATAAACAACAATAAAGAGATACGAAAAGGTGCTATCGATGCAATAGAAAATTATGTGAAAGAAAAAGGCGGTAATATGCCTGAAGAAGTTTTAAACGCAGTTAAAATGATTGCACAAAATGGCGGTACTCCTTTGGTAGTAGCAGAAAATGAAAGGGTGTTAGGTGTAATACACCTAAAAGACATAGTTAAAGGTGGCATTAAAGAACGCTTTGCTGATTTACGTAGAATGGGAATAAAAACCGTAATGATAACAGGCGATAATCCAATGACGGCAAAGGCTATCGCAGATGAAGCAGGAGTGGATGAATTTGTTGCAGAGGCAAAACCTGAAACAAAGCTTAGCCTTATAAAGGAATATCAAGCAAATGGGCATTTAGTTGCAATGACAGGTGACGGCACAAATGACGCTCCTGCACTTGCCCAAGCAGACGTTGGCGTCGCTATGAATTCAGGAACACAGGCCGCCAAAGAAGCAGGAAACATGGTAGACTTGGATTCAAGCCCTACAAAATTAATAGCAGTCGTTGAGATCGGCAAACAGTTACTTATGACACGTGGTGCATTGACTACGTTCAGCATCGCAAATGATGTAGCAAAGTATTTTGCCATAATACCTGCTATGTTTTCGGCTACATATCCTCAATTAGGTGTATTAAACATTATGCATTTAAAAACACCTGAAAGCGCTGTTTTATCGGCTATAATCTTTAATGCACTTATTATAATTGCACTTATTCCATTGGCATTAAAAGGTGTAAAATATAGACCGCTGGGCGCTGCTGCAATCTTTAAGCGAAACATGCTTATATATGGCTTAGGTGGGCTTATAGTACCGTTTGTAGGTATAAAAATAATAGACATGATCATCACTTTCTTAGGATTGGTTCACTAATCAAGTGTATTATACCGAAAGGAGATTAGACATGATTAAAAATGCCATTTTAAAAAGCTTAATACTTCTTATAGTACTCTCTGTCTTTACAGGTCTACTATATCCACTGACTATTACTGGAATAGCACAGCTAATTTTCCCACATCAAGCAAATGGAAGTCTGATTTACAAAGATGGCCAAGCCGTTGGTTCATCTTTAATAGGTCAACAATTTAGCGATCCAAAATATTTTCATGGACGTCCATCTTCTGCCGGTGAATCCGGATATGATGCAACGTCCTCATCAGCTTCAAACCTTGGTCCTACAAATAAGCTGCTAATTGAAAAAGTTGAAAAACTGGCACAGCAAGTCAGAGAAGAAAATGGTCTTAAATCAAACACTGCCGTCCCATCTGACATTATTACATCATCGGCAAGCGGTCTTGACCCCGATATAAGCATTGAGGCTGCCCTTATGCAAATACCACGGATAGCTAAAGCCCGTGGCATATCTGAAGAAAAATTAAAAAATCTTGTTAACGAGCATATTACAGGGAGACAATTAGGCATATTGGGAGAACCAAGAGTAAATGTATTAGAACTAAATATCGCTCTTGATAACCTCAAATAGCAGAACAATTTTTGTCTTTTGATTAATTATATGGGATAACATGTATTTCAATGCTTTTTGCTGAGTTTATTAGTTTCAGTACCGTAGATCCTCTTAAAAGCGTCTCCCACTTTCTTCTGTTTGAATGTCCCATTATTATCTGTGTAATATGTCTTTCTTTGGCAAATTTAAGCAGTTCTTCTGATACGCTTTTTCCTCTTAAGACAACTACTTCAGCCCCGAGCTGCTTAGCAAGCTTAAAATGGCTTTCTAACACCTCCATATCTTTTTTAGTTGGCTTTTTGGCGAAAATATTTGTGCATTCTACATACACGACTATCCATTCGCATTTAAAGCGGTGTGCTCTTCTTGCACCCCGTCTTATTAATTTTTTTACAAGCGGATTAAAACTTATGCATACCATTATTTTTTCATTTGTCTCCCAATTTTCTTGTATGCCATGTTCTTTCATATATTGCTCTAAGTCTTCATCAACTTCATCTGCAGACTGTCGGAGTGCCAATTCTCTTAAGGCATTTAAATTTCCCTTTCGGAAAAAGTTTTTTAACGCTTGATCAACTTTATCGAGATTGTACACCTCGCCTCTTTTTAATCGATTTTGAAGAGCATCAGGCGTTACATCTATGACTTCTATTTCATCGGCATTATTAACTATTGTATCGGGAACCGTCTCCCTCACTGTTATACCAGTAATCTGTTTTACAGTGTCATTTAAACTTTCTAAATGCTGTATATTCAAAGTCGACAAAACGTTTATTCCATTTTGCAGTATTTCCTCTACATCTTCATATCTTTTATTATGCTTGCTGCCAGGTACATTCGTATGTGCCAACTCATCTACCAAAACGACTTGCGGTTTTCTTTTTAATATAGCCTCAAGATCCATCTCGTACTGTACAGTACCTTTATATATGATTTCTTTTTTAGGTATTATTTCCAAATCACCAATCATCGCCTCAGTTTCTTTTCTTCCATACGTTTCTACAACACCGATGACGACATCTTGACCTCTTTTTAATCTTCTGTTTGCCTCATCAAGCATGGCATACGTCTTTCCTACACCAGGCGCATATCCTAAAAATATCTTCAACTTGCCTCTTTGACTTTTATTGGCTATTTCCAATGCCTCTTCTGGCGTAAGTCTCTTAAAATTATCGCTCATTGTATCACTCCTGAAAATTTCTTTATTTTTATTAAATGTCGATTTATCTTACAATTTATTTATGATACAGCATAAATATAAGCTGTCTGCTCTAATGAATCATCGCTTAATTGTCCAATAAGCCATCCAGGACTCGTTGTCTCTGCAAAATAATATTTTGTTCCACCAAAGTTATAATATGTAAAATCGTAATCTCGGTAGAGCGGAAGTTCATTATCATTAAATGCTATTCCAACTGCCATGTGCCCAACTTGTTGGTTCTGAGGCGGAGGAAATACTAATAGCGCCACATTATAACCTAAATTTTTAAGCAGTGATGCCAATAATATTGATTTATCTTTACAATCGCCACCATCTACAAGAGTTTGGACAGGAAGCTCAGGCGTATCAGTTATTTTGTACGGAATAGATTCAACAAAACTTTGAACAAACTCCGCCGTGTGAAAATTGTCAAGACCATTACTCTGTGCCATTTGCAATAAACTTTTTGCAATATCTTTTACATAATCGTAATTTGATTCTTCTGTGACCCAAGGTGTGTAATTATTATTTGCATACTCCGAACATGATAGAACTAATGTCTTAATTTCATCAGACATATATGAAAGCTGAAATGATTGTTGTTCACCACTGCTATTGTAAAAAGTATCTATTATACCGGGTATTTTTCTATCCCAATTTAGAATATCGATAGGGATTTGAAGTTTTAAACTGTACGTCGCATTTCCATACTGCCAACTAAATTGCTTACTTACATCATTTGACGGATTGACATTTGCTGATGTGGTTAAAGAGGAATTGTTATTAGCCAAAGTAGAATTATTGATATTTAAACTGCTTCCCGACTTTTCAACGTAATCAAATGTGACAGAATATGTAGATTGATTCCAACTAATGTTTATGCCAAAAGCCTTAGATATCCAGTAAACAGGCACCATTACCCTATTATTCACAATCTCGGGCTTCGTGTCCATCAGGATTATATTCCCGTTTACATTTAAAATATCGCTGTTTACGCTAAGCTTTACGATATTATTATAGCTATTTATAGTTATAACTCCATTTTCATAAACAATGTTTTGAGGTTCAACACCTATGGCATATGCTACATATCGCAATGGCAAAAACGTACGATTATCTTTTATATAAGGTGCTACATCCATTGCATAATATTGACCATTAATGGTATATTGACTTTTGCCGACAGTAAATTCTACTTTCACATCATTTGTCGCAGCAAAAGCCGAAAACATGATACTTGCACCAGTCAATACAATGCAAATAAATACAAGCAGTTTCTTCATCTCTTTCATCTCCTTTGTGTGCTGGATTAGTATTAAAATATAAACAATCTTTAATCACCATTGCTTTTACAATATTTTATCATATTTTGCTCGGCAACACCATTTTATCTTTTTTTAATCTTCTGTTAACAATTTATTCATAAAGTTTTGATATTATTTTCTTACAATTATGACACAAATATGAGGGGGAATTAAAATTGAATAAAAAACTATTCAAATGGAAGTATATATTTATAACTTTTGGGCTAATCAGTGCCA
>NZ_JBPODR010000047.1:0-8586 GCF_051201035.1 Thermoanaerobacterium thermosulfurigenes | reverse complement strand
CCACATTATCTTCTCTCTGTCAACTGCTTTCTATTTGGTATTTTGTGGTGTCTTCCTTTCGCTCCTCGCAGGAGCGACGTATGTTAATATACCACTTCTAAAAAAATATATCAACATTAAAATATGTCTATATAAGTCAAAATAGACGAGATAATGCAGAAATTACCGCAATTTTCTCGTCTATTCTCCTTTTTACGGCTTAAAGTTTTATCAAAGAACCGTCATCTTTCGCGGATTCTATTATTTTGTCTATCACTAACTGACTTTTATAAGCTTCATCAAAAGTTGGTGTTTCTTTATGTACTATTTTCCCCTCTACAATGTTTAAGAAGAAATTCATAAGGCTTGCTAAATGCATGTCTACCATAAATCCCAATGAATACTTAGGATCTGGATATATAGTTTCTAAGTATTTTGAAAATGTACTTTTATTTTTATAAGCGCCAATCGTATATTGATTTTCATTTTTTACATATAGATGAGCATATCTGGGCTCCTTTGTAGATATTTTTATTGAGCCTTTCGTACCGTATATTAAAAATTGTGTTTCTTCCTCAATTTCTGCAGATATCCTCGATGTCTCAACAGTACCCCAAGCACCATTTTTCATGGTTATTCGCGCTTCTGTCCAATCGTCTACGTCTACTTCTTCGTATTCGCCTACAGTCTTTGATACAGGCCTTTCTTTAAAATACGTCTTTGAGTTTGCTTGAACTTCATCTACTTCTCCTAACATAAATCGAACAGCATCAATAAGATGTATGCCCAGATCTATTATTGAACCACCACCAGATGTATCAAAGCGCATTTTCCACGACATAGGTCTTTTCGGGTCCAAATATCCGGAGTGCAACATTAAAGCTTTAAAATTAAGCACATCTCCTATTTCACCATTTTTAATCATATCCCTTGCTTGGTTTATTGCAGGCATAAATCTGTACATCAAAGCTGCTTGATTTATTATATTTTTATCATTTGCCATGTTTGCCAGCTCTAACGCTTCTTCCCCATTTAATCCAATAGGTTTTTCAAGGTACACATTCAAATTTCTTTTCATTACTTCGATGGCTTGTTGTTTGTGTAAGAAATTAGGAGTACATATATCAACAGCATTTAAGTTTTTATCTTCTAACAATTCGTCAACGGTTTTTACACCGCCTTCAAAAAAGTAAGGTATACCATTTATGTCATTTTTACATACTGAGCCGAATTTGATTTTAAATGGTAGGTTTTTAAAAATCAAAGGCATTGCAAAACATGCGGTAGCATGGATAGTCCCAATGTATCCCAAACCCACAAATCCTAATTTTATTTCTTTTGCCATAGCAAACACCCTTTCGTTAAAAATTACCATACTATCTATTTATAAATTATACTACATACCTGTACGATTATAAAATTCATCAAAAATCAAAAAGCGGAGGCAATCGCTCCGCATCAAAATTTTTAGTTTATTAAATCAACAGTATAGCTTAGATTATTGTCATTAACACCAATTTTAACTGTTGATGGATCTGTTTCATTCCCAATAGAAAAACCTAAGTATGTATTTATATCTACTATCGGCGAAAAAGCATACAGTGTCTTCTTTGATTTTCCACTTGCTTCATCGACGATAAAAATATCGCCTGTACCATTCCTTTTTACAAAATAATAGGACTTTTTCCCAAAGATGTCTTTTGATATGTTTATTACATTTCCATCAACCTTGTAAAACTTTTTTTCGTCGATATTGTATATGATGCTATCATTCTCATCTGCATCTTTTAAAAGTATGTTGTCATCTTTATACATTGCACTTCCTATTTTAAATCCGACATCATAATTATTTAAGCTTTTACCCGTTAGCACATCTCTTAAGGTAAATGTTTTATCTTCGTAAGCATACAAATTGTCATAATCTATGCATATCAAGTTGCCAGACGATATTTTGCTGTCATCTTTAAATATTCCATTGCCATCATAAAACACCTTTCCCATGTCATCAATACATACATTATTAGCATCAAATGGAAGGTTTTTAGCATATATTTTAAAATTGTCTAAATTTACAATATACGCTTTTGATGGTTTATCATCATCTAACAAAACTAAGTATTTTTCCAAGGGCGACCAATTGACATTTACTTTATCAATATCACCTGAATATATATTACAAAGTTCACCTGTATTAACATTTATTAAATATATTTCATCATCCGACAAACTATTGCCTCCTACCGCAAAATTTCCATAAGGACTGAATATAAATTTTGTCGATTTATTGCCTTGGAAATACTTTAAATTGAATTTTTCTGCATCTATTACCTCGTAAAACTTTTTATTTCTAAAAAGTACCAAAGCTTTTCCATCGTATATAAGAAGCTTGTCGTAATTTGCAAATACAATTTTCTTATAAGCATTGTCTTCTGCATTTGAGTAAACAAAATTGTACTGAGGAAGATTAACTTCAGGAAGTCCGTCGTACAATTTTTTGTAATTTATTTCCATTTTATTAACTTCTTTGCTTTTTACTGTGTTGACCGTTTTAACGCTATTTTCAACAGGTTTTGCTTTCCCACACGACGCAAGAATTGCACATACCAAAATAACTAACACAGCTATTTTTCTCATTATTGAACAACCTTTCGTTTTTTTATTAAATTATATGCCAAATCAAATCCATTTTATACCAATTGTGATATGCTTGTGCAAAATATGGAATAAAATCATTTTCAATATTGATTTTGGCTATTCTTAGCTGATATAATATAGTTATAGATAAAAAAAGAAAGGGTTGAGAAATATGGAAAAATGGGAATGCACAGTTTGCGGGTACATATATGATCCAGAAGTTGGCGACCCAACGCAAAATATACCACCAGGAACTAAGTTTGAAGATTTGCCAGATGATTGGGTATGCCCTGATTGTGGTGTAGGAAAGGATCAGTTTGAGAAGCTATAAAAATAAGGAGCGAGTGCTCCTTATTTTTTTGTAACGTATAGTATATCATTTGCTTCATACACTGCAAGAAAAACATCTTTAAAATTTGTTATGTTGTAGGCGTGCAAATTTTCTATAAGCCATTTCTCGTCTTTTCCAATCATCTCTAAATTCTTGTGCAACACTATTCCATCTTCAATGACAGCTATAGGAGCATGTATAGGAGCCTTTCTTATGTCCAGATCCTTCAATGTCACACTTTGATTGTCTACATTCTTTATTATGCTTATTTTCCCATTGCTTTCGAGATATGCCGCATGAACATCTCTAACGCTTAAAACATTGTGGAGTCTAAGCTCTGTCATCAGTAAATCTAAGTCTATTTTGCCTTTTTTTAATCCGCTTTTTATTATTTCACCTTCATATATAAGCGGTATGACATCCAAATCAACCATTTTCCTTAATTTAGTGTATTTCAGCGTCAAAAAATTAGACAGAATGTACAAAACAGCAAATGTCACACTTGTAATCACAGGACCTCTCAAACCTAAACTGCTGTCAGAAAGTTGATGAGCAATGATGTTTCCAAAAGCTATAGATATGACAAAATCGCTCATCTTCATATTAGAAAGAGTCCTCTGCCCCATTATTTTTATAAGAAATAAAAGTAAAACGTAAGCAGTGACAGCTCTTAAAACCCATGAGGTCAATGTAAGGTCGCCGTAACCTTCCCAAAACTTTTGCATGATATCACCTCATGGTTATTGTTCCACTCAACGTATTTTATAAATCATAACTTATATCAAGTGCTTTTACTGAATGTGTTATTGCACCAACTGATATAATATCAACACCTGTTTTAGCCACTTGCAATATATTGTCTTCGTTAATATTTCCAGATGCCTCTAATATGGCTTTACCATCAGTTATTTCAACAGCTTCCTTCATCATACCAATAGTCATGTTATCAAGCATTATAATATCCGCCCCGTATTTCAACGCTTCTTTCAGCTCGTGGATCGTCTCCACCTCTATTTCTATTTTCTTAGTATGGGAAACACTATTTTTGATCATAGTCAATGCGTTTTTAATTCCTCCAACTGCTTTTATGTGATTATCTTTAATTAAAATTCCGTCGGATAAATTGTACCTATGGTTAATACCACCGCCTACCAAAACTGCATATTTATCAAAATACCTTAAGCCAGGCATCGTTTTTCGCGTATCTGTCAATTGAGCCTTAGTTTCACTTATTATGTCCTTAAGCATCCTGACGTATGTGGCTATTCCTGACATCCTCTGCATAAGGTTTAGTGCGACTCGTTCTGCCTTAAGGCAAGAATTCAGTTCACCATAAGTTTCTAATATCAAATCACCTTTTTTAACAGCATCACCATCTTTAAAATACTTTACATGCTCTATATCTTTATCAAAAGCATTAAAAACCATCAAAAAAACATCAATACCAGCTATTATACCGTCAGCCTTTGCGTATAAATATCCTTTTGCTTTTGCACCTTTAGCTATAAGCAAATCTGTAGTAATGTCGCCCCATGTTAAATCTTCTAAAATGTAATTATCTATCAATCTTTGTGCTATCATCCTGTCCATCAAAGTAAATTTCATCTCCTTTTATCAATATATGTCTTCTGTACATCTCATTTTCTTCCGGATAATCAGTTCTAAAATGACTTCCTCGACTTTCCTTTCTTAAAAGAGCAGCCATTGTCATATACTTGCTTACGATGTATAAACTTAAAAGCTCGTTTTTCTGCCTATCATCTGCATTTATCTCAAGTATATCTTCATGAAATTTTATCCAATTGAGCATTGTTTTTAAGCTGCTTTCACTTCTTATAATGCCAACATTCGCCTCCATAAGATGCTGCAGCTTATGCCTCAGTTCATTTACATCTATTTCCATATCAATCTTATCATAATTGTAAAAATGAGAAGGTACAATCTTATTGTTTAAATATTTTTTTGAATCGCTAACAGCCCTCGTAGAAAAAACTAAACCTTCCAACAATGAATTGCTGGCAAGCCTATTAGCTCCTTGAACGCCAGTACAAGCACATTCTCCACAAGCGTAAAGCCCTTTTATAGTAGTTTCCCCGTTTAGATCTGTAGCGATTCCACCCATATAATAATGTGCAGCAGGTGATACAGGTATATAATCTTTTTCAATGTCAATACCCATTTTTTCAATTTTTCCGAATATAGAAGGAAAGCGCCTCTTAAATAAACTTTTGTCTATATTTGAAACATCCAAGTATACATAATCTATTTTGCTTTTGCATATTTCGCTTAAAATTGCTCTTGATACCACATCCCGTGGCGCAAGCTCATTTAACTCATGATAAAATGGCATAAATCTTACACCTTTTTCGTTTCTAAGTATGCCACCTTCACCTCTTATAGCTTCAGTAATGAGAAACCTTTCCCCATCCTTGCCATGCAGTGCGGTCGGATGAAACTGCATGAATTCCATATCTTTCAACACTGCACCTTGTCTTGCTGCAAGTGAAATGCCATCACCCGTTGATGTGTCAGGATTTGTCGTATTTAAAAAAAGATTTCCGGCACCACCCGTTGCTAATATAACCACTTTTGCCCACACGATGAAAAATTGATTTGAAATCAAGTTCTTCGCTAAAATACCTTTCACCATATTATCTTTTACAAGCAAATCAAGAACTAAAGTATCCTCAAAAATTTTGACACCATCTAAAACAGATATAAGTCCATTTATTATTTCTCTACCAGTGTAATCTCCCGCATGTATTATCCTATTTGCAGAATGTGCCCCTTCCCTTCCTAGCTCAAGCTGACCATCCTTCTTGTCAAAGTTAACGCCCAAATCAATAAGGCTCTTAATATTTAATGGCGCCTCTTTAACTAAGACTTCTACAGCTTCTCTGTCACATAGCCCCGCACCAGCATAAACAGTATCTTCTATGTGAGACTGAAAGCTATCTACTTGAGATATTACACAGGCTATACCGCCCTGTGCCAATGATGAACTTGAGTGGGAAAGTCTATCTTTGGTCAACAAAAAAACCTCTCCATAGTTCTTTGCCAAATAGGCTGCATTAAGGCCAGCTATGCCACTGCCAACTATTGCATAATCGCTCATGTAGCTTTCCACTTCATTAGAATCAAAATTTACGCTGTAGCTCATTTTACATCTAACATCCTTCTAATTGGAATAATAGCTTTTTGTCTAATATCGTCAGGGACTTTTACCTCTGGCCGCAAATTCTCAAGACTATACAAAACATCTTCAATTTTCGTCTTCTTCATGTTGGGACATACCAGCTTATTAGAAGGAAGTATGAATTTTTTATCAGGATATTTTTTCTGCAATTGATGTAATATGCCATCTTCTGTGCATATTATAAATTCACTGGCATTGCTGTCTTTTACAAATTTTATCATGCCAGATGTAGAGAAAACTCCATCTGCAATATCTAAAACATCTTCTCTGCACTCTGGATGAGCCAATACTACCGCTTCAGGATATTTTTCCTTTGTCAATTGGACTTCAAGTCTTGACAACTTATTGTGAGTATTACAGTATCCTTGCCAAATTATCATATTTCTCCCTGTCACCTTTTCCACGTAGCGTCCCAAATTTTTGTCTGGGACAAAGATAATCTCTTTCTCCTTTGGTATTGTATTTACTACTTTTACAGCATTGGCAGATGTACAGCATATATAGCTTAACGCTTTTACTTCTGCAGTAGTGTTGACATAGCTTACAACATAAGCATCTGGGTGTTGTTCTTTTAACCTTAAAAGTCCATCATAGTCAGCCATTTCAGCCATAGGGCAACCCGCACCTATATTTGGAAGAAGCACCATCTTATCAGGTGACAGTATGCTGGCGGTTTCAGCCATAAAGTGGACACCGCAAAATACGACTACATCTGCATCCGTCTCCGCCGCCTTCCTTGATAATTCCAGTGAATCTCCAATGAAATCAGCGATATCTTGGATTTCCGGTCTTTGATAAAAATGACTTAATATAACTGCATTTCGCTCTTTCTTAAGCTTATCTATTTTATTTAAAATGTCTTTATCCATTTGTATTTCCCCTTTTATAAATTTAATAATATTTTAGCACTTGTATAGTTTATTGTCTATAATGCTGTATATACATTCAATATAGTTCTTAATTGGATACTAATATTGTCTTATAAAAGAGCACTTTATATGCCAACTAAAAATTTTATATATACTAAAACATTGCGCCGCATGATTTTGTATGACAAGAAAATAGTAATATAATATTGTTGTGATAAATATAAATGGAGGGATTTCAATGAATGTTATCGAATTAACAGCAGAACTCATGGCTTTGTCTGCAAGAACAGCACCAAAAGCATCCGGTCAAGACTTTATAGAGACAAAAGTCATAACCGGAGACGATTTAAAAAGGCTTAATGAAGATATGGTTAAATACGGAATAGAATCTGGAAAGAAAAATTTCGATAGGGATGGCAAAAAT
This sequence comes from Thermoanaerobacterium thermosulfurigenes, assembly GCF_051201035.1. Taxonomy (NCBI): domain Bacteria; kingdom Bacillati; phylum Bacillota; class Clostridia; order Thermoanaerobacterales; family Thermoanaerobacteraceae; genus Thermoanaerobacterium; species Thermoanaerobacterium thermosulfurigenes. Next base: position 1,153 of record NZ_JBPODR010000047.1, on the reverse strand, counting down.
GTCGAAAGATCTGGAGCCGTACTGCTTGTTTCTCTTAACAAGCCAAAAAAAGCTGGTTTAAACTGCGGAGCTTGCGGATACAACAAGTGCGATGAGCTGCCAGATTTCAAAAAAGGAACAGAATTTGACGGCCCTATGTGCGCTTGGAGGCTTATCGATCTGGGCATTGCAATAGGATCTGCAGTGAAAACTGCCAGCATGCTAAACGTAGACAACCGAATAATGTACAGGATCGGCATAAGCGCAAAAAGATTAAATCTTATAGATGGTGAAATCGTAGTAGGCATACCATTGTCAGCCACGGGAAAAAACATATACTTTGATAGATAAAAAGGGCATGGCAATAACCATGTCCTTTTTTACATGTTTCTAAATCCCTCACCTAAAACCTCATGGGCTGTAGACAAAATCACGAAAGCTTTTGGGTCTATTTTTTTGACCACATTTCTTAATGTGGTTACTTCGCTTCTATTTACAACCACAAGCAAAACGTTTTTTTCCTGCTTAGAATATCCTCCAACACCTTTTAGCTCCGTAACGCCCCTATCCATATCGTACAGTATAGAATGGCTTATTTCCTCGTATTTATCAGAAATAATTATAGCAATTCTTTCGTAATCGGTTCCTTCTTGAATGACATCTATGACCTTTATCGCAATAAATTCTGTTGCCAATGCATATAAAGCAAGCTCCGGACTAAACTCGATTCCAGCTAATGCGATTATTATAAAATCTATGATAAGCAAAATCCTGCCAACGGTCAAAAAAGGTATGTACTTGTGAAGCGTCATTGCTGCAAGGTCAGTACCACCTGTAGTAGCACCGTACTTTATAACAATCCCCAATCCCAAACCCATTATAAGGCCGCCGTAGACAGCCGCCAACATTGGATTATGCGTCATAGGCTTTAAAAACGATAGGGCATCAATTGAAACACCAAGAAGCAAAGTAGAGTACAGCGTCTTAGCTCCAAAGACCGAACCCAAAACTTTGATGGATATTAAAAAAAGAGGAATATTTATGAGGAGTGTGACGGCTCCAACAGGCCACTTAAAAATATAACTAAAACTTCGCACATAAATAATTACTCTGTTCCTTGAAAACTTAATGCTTTGCCAGAAAAAAGTAATAGTAATTTACACAATTATGCACA
>NZ_JBPODR010000046.1:0-8890 GCF_051201035.1 Thermoanaerobacterium thermosulfurigenes | reverse complement strand
ATTTGAACATGTAATCACCTCTATAACGCTTTTTTTGTTTTTTCTATTTAAACATTATAGCGGATGATTCATATAAGTGGAAGGTATCTTTTGGATTCCTTCCTTTTTCTATTTTTTACCGCCTACTAAAATTATACACTAAGTTTTTTCTTTTTTAAGTTTTTTGTTATATAATATGCAGAACCGATGAAGATGACATATAGACGTTATAAACAAACTTAATTACAAAGTTATCATTAAATGTTCGGATTTTATTAGTCAAAATACTTATTGATTTAAGATGTATTATATATTATAATATTACAAAGTTCGTAATTTAGGCTAAATGGGGGAGATATTTTGTGAGTGATGTAAAAAGAATTTATGTAGAAAAAAAGTCGCAATACAATATTGAAGCAAAAAAACTTTTTGATGATCTTAAAAACAATCTCAATATTTCTGGTCTTGAAAGCGTAAGGGTGATAAACAGGTATGATGTTTTAGGATTATCTGAAGATGTTTTTTTAAAGGCTGTTAATACGATCTTTTCAGAGCCAAATCTTGATGATGTACACATTGAAGATTTGCCATATGAGAAAGATGATAGAGTGTTTGCTATCGAATTTTTACCAGGACAGTATGATCAAAGGGCTGATTCTGCTGAACAATGTATTCAAATACTTACAAACGGTTTTAAACCAAAAGTATTTTGTGGAAAAGTTATAGTTTTAAGTGGCAAATTGACAGATGAGGAATTTGATAAAATAAAAAACTATTGCATTAATCCTGTAGATTCAAGAGAAGCTTCATTAGATAAAAGAGAAACTGTTGATTTAGAAGTTGATTGTCCCGATGATGTGGAAGTTCTTGATGGCTTTGTTGAATCTGATGATGTTTCAATAGAAAAGCTCTATGAGAAGCTAAATTTGGCAATGAGCTTGGAAGATTTTAAATTCTGTCATTCCTATTTTGAAGATGTAGAAAAACGTAATCCTACAATTACAGAGATAAGAGTTATTGATACCTATTGGTCCGATCACTGCCGCCACACCACATTTCTTACAAACATCAATGATGTGAAAATTTGTGATGGGAAATACAATGAACCTATCTTAAAAGCCTTTCATGAATACAAAAACTCCAGAGAATTTGTCTATGGCGAAAGCAAGAAACCAATGTGCCTTATGGACATAGCTACAATAGGAATGAAAGAATTGAGAAAAAGGGGACTGCTTGACGATCTTGATGAATCTGATGAAAACAATGCATGTAGTATCGTAGTCGATGCAGACATAAATGGTAAAAGCGAGAAATGGCTTGTAATGTTTAAAAATGAAACACACAATCATCCTACAGAAATAGAGCCTTATGGAGGTGCAGCTACTTGCCTTGGAGGAGCGATTAGAGATCCTTTATCAGGCCGGGCCTATGTGTATCAGGCGATGCGCGTTACAGGTTCCGGAGATCCAAGAACGCCAGTTGAGATGACTATAAAAGGCAAATTGCCGCAAAGAAAGATTACTAAGGAAGCAGCCCACGGCTACAGTTCATATGGGAATCAGATAGGACTTTCTACAGGACAAGTTTCAGAGATTTACGACGAAGGATATGTAGCTAAACGAATGGAGATAGGTGCGGTAATAGGTGCAGTTCCTAAGAAAAATGTTTTTAGGGGAAAGCCAACGGCAGGCGATGTAGTGATTTTGTTGGGTGGTAGGACAGGAAGAGACGGTTGTGGCGGTGCCACAGGTTCTTCAAAAGAACACACGCAAGAATCCATTTATACAAGTGGTGCAGAAGTACAAAAAGGCAATCCTATAACAGAAAGAAAAATTCAAAGATTTTTTAGAAATCCTGATGTTTTAAAAATGATAAAAAAGTGCAATGATTTTGGAGCAGGTGGTGTGTCTGTTGCAATTGGAGAATTAAGTGATGGGCTTTTAATTAACCTCGATGCAATACCGAAGAAATACGAAGGTTTAGATGGGACAGAACTTGCTATATCTGAATCACAAGAAAGAATGGCTGTATTAGTAGCACCAGAAGACGCTGAAAAGTTTATAGAGCTTGCAAAAGAAGAAAATTTAGAAGCTACTAAAGTCGCAGAAGTCACAGACGATATGAGAATAAAAATGGTTTGGCATGGAAAGGTCATTGTGGATATAAGCAGAGAATTTTTAAATACAAATGGAATTTCTCAATTTACAGATGTCATCGTAGACAGTATTAGTTCTGAAAGCTATTTTGAACGGTTAAAATCTGCCCAATCAATGAACAATATAAAGGAATTGTGGCTTAGGAATCTTGAGGATCTAAATGTGTGTAGTCAAAAAGGATTGACTGAGATGTTTGATTCCACAATTGGTGCTTCAACTGTTTTGATGCCATTTGGCGGTTTATATCAGATGACGCCATCTGAAGGTATGGCCTCCAAAATACCTGTTTTAGAAGGAGATACGGATACGGCAACATTGATGGCATTTGGATACAATCCTAAACTGTCGAAATGGAGTCCTTTCCATGGTGCTGTTTATGCAATTATTGAGGCGGTATCTAAAATTGTGGCAATGGGTGGTGACTATACAAAGATTAGGCTATCACTTCAAGAGTATTTTGAGAAATTAGGCAAAGACCCTAAAAGATGGGGAAAACCATTTAGTTCATTGTTAGGTGCTTTATACGCACAGAAAGTTTTAGGTATTCCCGCAATTGGTGGTAAAGACAGTATGTCCGGTACTTTTATGGATATGGATGTGCCTCCTACATTGGTAGCATTTGCTGTTGCAACTGCTGACGCAAATAAAGTGATATCTTCAGAATTTAAGAAAAGCGGTGATAAAGTAATAATTATTAAGGCGGAAAGAAATCAACAAGATTTACCAAATTTCGAAAAACTAAAAAGGAATTTTGATAAGGTCAATGAACTATTAAATGAAAATTTAATATTAGCAGCATCTTCGGTAAAATACGGCGGAATTGCTGAATGCATCACTGAGATGGCTTTTGGGAATATGGTAGGTTTCCAATTGGAGGCGAATATAAGTGATGTGGACTTTTTCGTTTCTGAATACGGCTCTTTAATAATAGAAGTAGATGGTGATTTTGATGATGATAAATATTTAAAAGGAATTGATTATAAAATTTTAGGCAGGACGATTGATGAGCCGTATATAATTTTAGAAGATGTTAAAATCCATCTTGATGAAGCGAAAAAACACTGGGAGAAACCACTTGAAACAATTTTTCCTACAGCTGTGGAAGAAAACATTAGACAAATACCGAATATTATGTACAACAAAAATAATTCCTTTAGGGCAAGCCTTAAAGTAGCAAAACCAAGAGTTTTAATACCAGTTTTTCCTGGTACCAATTGCGAATATGATAGCAAAAAAGCTTTTGAAAAGGCCGGTGCTTTGGTTGAAATGCATGTTTTTAAGAATTTAACAGGAGCTGATATAAATGAGTCTATCGATGAGCTTGTTAAACTTATAGAGAATTCTCAGATAATCATGTTGCCAGGTGGATTCAGCGCTGGAGATGAACCGGATGGTTCTGGAAAATTCATTGCAACAGTATTTAGAAATCCAAAAGTCAAAGATGTAGTTATGGAATTTTTAAAGTATCGTGATGGCTTGATGCTGGGTATATGCAACGGATTCCAAGCACTTATAAAACTTGGATTACTTCCTTATGGAGAGATTCGCGACATTGATACGAGTGATCCGACGTTGACATTTAATACGATCGGTAGACATGTATCATGCTATGTAAGAACAAAGATAACGTCGAATCTTTCACCATGGTTTAACAATGTCAAATGTGGCGACATTCATGTAATACCTGTATCACATGGAGAAGGAAGATTTATTGCAAATGATGATGTTTTAGATATGTTAAAAAAGAATGGGCAAATTGCCACACAATATGTAGATGTGGATGGAAATCCAACAATGGAGATGCCTTACAATCCTAATGGTTCTTATTGGGCCATAGAAGGCATCACAAGCCCTGATGGCAGGATACTTGGTAAGATGGGACATTCTGAGAGAATTGGCAAGAACGTGGCTAAAAATATATACGGCAACAAAGATCAAAAGATATTTGAAGCTGGCGTCGAATATTTTAAATAAGAAACATAAAAGGTTACGATTCTGTAACCTTTTATGTTTCTTCTGTTTTTATCTTGTGAGAGCTTTGGTTCCAGTCTGGTTTTGGACCTCTTAAGTATGATATAAACGATGCTATTAAGCTAAATATCATTGATATCAAAAACGCTTCTCTTAGCCCAGATATAAATTGTGCTATGGCAATACCTTTTGAACCGACTTGTGTGCCGACGAAAAGAGCTTGCATCGCTTCAGGAGTTATGCTGGATGACACGATTGCCATTGATAATGCTATGCTTATTACCTGTCCAGCGTTGTTCATCATTGTTCTCGTGCCGGCAGCAATACCCCTTCTGTCAGATGGGACAGATCCCATTATTTCGCTTGTATTAGGTGAGAAGAACATGCCGGACCCAAATCCCATAATAAGCATCCAAACGATAAGCTCTGTAAGTGATGTTTTAGGTGAAATTCTTACAAATCCCAATAAGCCGATAGCCGAAATAAAAAGACCTATAGAGCTTAATGCTCTTGCACCGTATTTATCAGATAAGTATCCGCTTATTGGCGATACGATCATCATAGATAGTGCAAAAGGTGCTAAGAATATTCCTGCCTTTAATGGGTCCATTGCTTTTATTCCTTGAAGATAGAATATGAGCAAAAATGTTACTGCGCCTCTTGCAATACCGTTAAGCAGTGTGCTTCCAAAAGCAAATGCCAAGATTCTCGTTTTAAACAATCTTAAATCCAGCATGGGCTGTTCGGTAGTATTTTCAACATAAACAAATGCCAAAATCAATGCTATTGATATTATGAATAGAGTTATGATTGACTTGTTGTACCAACCTACGAATCCACCGAAAGACAACGCGATTAAAAACAGCAATAATCCTACTGTAAAAAGAAGTGTACCTTTTAAATCAAATTTTTGGCCTTCAGGTATTTTGTCAAGCTCTTTTAGCTGAATCAATGCCCATAGAGTACCTATAATTCCAAATGGCACATTTATATAGAATATATATCTCCATCCTAAACTCGTCAAGAAGCCTCCTAATATTGGACCTATTACTGATGCTATGCTGACTACCATGCTGTTTATGCCAAGAGCTTTTCCTAATTCGTTTTTTGGAAAAGCGTCTGCTACGATTGCTGTGCTATTAGCAACCATTAAAGAACCGCCAACTGACTGCACTATTCTGTATATAAGCAGTTGTAGTCCGCTATTTGAAATACCACATAGTAACGAACCAATGGTAAATATGGCAAAACCTGATACGTATAATTTTTTCCTTCCAAACATATCGGCTATTCTACCGATTGCTGGTACTAATATTGTCAATGAAAGCATATATCCCATTACGATCCACATGATTATACCCATGTTGGCATTTAAACCTTTCATAATATCAGGAAGTGATATTAAAAGCATACTGCCATTTAATACTGAAAAAAGGGCTCCAAGAGTGGTACAGGATAATGCTATCCACTTGTAACTGATATTTTTCATATTGTGTCTGCCTCCTTTGATTTTTGCTTTAACTTAGACAAATTTAGTAATAGCTCCTCAAATTTTTGTTTTGCCATCAATAGTTTTTTATTCTTTTCTTCAATCAATTCTATTTGCTTTTCAATCAATTTAGCGTAGTTATCGATTGTTTCTGCATCTGCAACTTCACCAGATAATATATCTTTGACATTTTTATCTAGTTCTAATGCTTCCTTGATTTCAGATAAGCTGAAGCCAAGTGAATCTTTCAGAGATATTATCTTTTGAATTTTTTCTATGTCTTCATCGGTGTACAATCTGTATCCTGAATCCGTCCTTTTGGGTGAAATAAGATTTAAATCTTCATAATACCTAATAGCCCTTTTTGTCAAACCTGTTTTTATTGAAACATCTTCTATTTTGTAATATTTTTTTTCCATCATAAACCCTCCAACGAATAATTTTACTACTAGTTAACATTAACGTCAAGGTTAATGTAAAATAATTTGATAATTTTCATAAGAAAAAACTTTAAAATACATTATTTGAGGTATAATATATACTTGAAAGGTAATTATAACCAATGTGGAGGTAGGATTATGGGTAAATTAATGTCAACATATTTGATGCCGCACCCGCCTATAATTGTTCATGAGGTGGGACGAGGGGAAGAACATAAAATTCAAAAGACGATAGATTCCTTTGAAAAAGCATCTCTAAATATAAAAAATCAAAGACCAGATACTATAATTATAATTTCACCACATGCGTATGTCTTCAGCGATGCTGTTTCGATTGATTTGAGACAAACGGTAGAAGGTGATTTGGGACAATTTGGCGCTTATAATGTGAAAATGGAGTTTAAGACTGATTTATCATTAGCCAATGACATAGTAAAAAATACAGAAAATAAAAAAATACCTATAGCAAAAATAGATGACAAAATGATAAGCAGATTTAAGCTTTCAAAAAAACTTGACCATGGATGCATCGTTCCATTATATTTTCTGAAACAGCATTTCGAAACTTTTAATCTCATAAGAATGTCATATGGTTTTTTGCCATTTGAAAAGTTATATGATTTTGGAGTCCAAATAGGGAAATCCATAAGGGAAAGCGATAGAAATGTGGTATTTATTGCAAGTGGTGATTTATCACACAAATTAACGCCAAACAGTCCTAATGGGTATACACCGAATGGAAAGGTTTTTGATGAGAAATTGTTGAACTTGCTAAGAGATTTTAAAGTGAAAGAAGTAATCAATATGGATAAAGAACTTATAAGTGATGCTGCGGAATGTGGGTTTAGATCCGTTTGCGTCATGTTGGGTGTATTGGATGGCTACAAGGTAAAGTCTAACATTTTATCTTATGAAGGTCCTTTTGGCGTTGGATATGGTGTTGCCGAATTCATCCCCGAAAGTTACACAGGAATGGGATTATTAGATGAACTGTATAAAATAAAAAAAGAGAGAATAGATAATATAAGGAAATCAGAAGATGCTTATGTGAAATTAGCAAGAGAAAGCCTTGAGTATTATTTGAAAAACAATAGTATAATGAATGTACCGGATAATCTGCCAGATGAAATGACAAAAAATAAAGCAGGAGTATTTGTATCATTGCATAAAAATGGAGAATTAAGAGGGTGTATAGGCACCATATATCCTTCAAAGAATAATATCGCAGAAGAAATCATAAGAAATGCAGTTAGCGCTGGTACAGAAGATCCGAGGTTCTATCCTGTTGAGATAGATGAACTTGACGACATAGTGTATTCAGTTGATGTTTTGACAAAACCTGAGGTTGTAAAATCAAAAGATTATCTGGATGCAAAAAAGTACGGCGTAATCGTAAGAAGCGGTTATAAAAGTGGGCTCTTATTGCCAGATCTTGATGGGGTTGATACAGTTGATCGGCAGATATCTATCGCACTTAGAAAAGCTGGCATTGCACCGGATGAAAAGTATACTATCGAAAGATTTGAGGTTGTGAGGCATAAATGAAAGAAGCACTCTATTATGAGAAGATAGATAACGATAGTGTACACTGCTTATTGTGTCCGCAAAATTGTATAATAAACGATGGGAAATATGGTTTTTGTCGCGCTAGAAAAAATGAAGGTGGAGTGTTATACTCTGAAAATTATGGGAAAATTGCATCTATAGCTATGGACCCAATAGAAAAAAAGCCTTTATATCATTTCATGCCTGGCAGCTACATACTTTCTGTTGGAACATACGGTTGTAACCTAAGATGTCAATTTTGTCAAAATTGGGAGATATCTCAACAAAGGCTGGAAGGGGAATACCTATCGTCAAGTAAATTGGTAGAAATCGCAAAGAAACAGCAAGGTAATGTAGGAATTGCGTACACTTATAATGAACCATCGATCTGGTATGAATATGTGTTAGATTCCGCAAAAATTTCACATAAAGAAGGTCTTAAAAACGTGCTTGTGACAAACGGGTATATAAATATCGATCCCTTAAGAGAGATTATTAAATATATTGATGCAGTAAATATAGACGTAAAGGCTTTTTCTAATGAATATTATAAAAGAATATGTCATGGAAATCTGGAAAGTGTTTTGAAAGTTGTTGAAGAAGCTGTACTATACTGTCATGTAGAGATAACAACATTGGTGGTGACAGGGGAAAATGACGACTATACTGAAATTGAAGGACTTTGCAAATGGATATCAAGTATAAACAAAGATATACCTATACATTTTTCTAAGTATTTTCCTCGATATAAGATGAAAAATCCAGAAACACCGATAAAAGTGCTTGAAGATATTTATGCCATTGCAAAAAAGCATCTGAATTATGTATATTTAGGCAATGTATCTGGATTTGACAGCAATACTTATTGTCCTAATTGCGGACATCTCTTGATTAAAAGAAAAGGTTATGTACATGTTGTTGGAATAGAAAATAATAAATGTGGTAAATGTGGGAAAGGTTTTTACGGTTTTATATAAAGAAACTTTACATAAAAGAAGTTAAGAGATAATTTAAATAAAAATACGAGTTACAATAGGTTTTTGGCGAATAATATAACTTATTGTAACTCGTTTTTAATTTTAAAATCAAACTAAGATTTGAGTGTCATAAGAAGCATTTTTTAAGCTACTAATGATAACTTTGCTTGATTTTTACCTGATTTTGTAAGAATAAATCTGACTTTGATATTTTTGTAAAAAACCGCAGCCATCTCCACTGCCATTTTTAGTGCTTTTTTTGCATTTATGGCTCCTATTTTGAATGAAAACCAGATTTTTGAGCGCACTAATCCCCTTACAGGTATCACATCT
>NZ_JBPODR010000045.1:0-9243 GCF_051201035.1 Thermoanaerobacterium thermosulfurigenes | reverse complement strand
TGGCACTGATTAGCCCAAAAGTTATAAATATATACTTCCATTTGAATAGTTTTTTATTCAATTTTAATTCCCCCTCATATTTGTGTCATAATTGTGGCAAATTTATAATAAAATATTATCATGAATATATGTACAAATTGTTAATAAGATGTAAACAAATTATAAAAATTCATGATTTCAATACAATAAATTGTTTTTGATTTAGAAGGTGAATAAATTGCTTAATATAATGAGAAATTTTGCAAATTTAATAATGACTGTAATTTTCTACATAATCATTATAATTACTATATTATTTATTGCATTTGTAATATTAAAAGTTTCTTCAAATAATAGAAATAATTCCAACACTACGAATACTGGAGAAATATATGGAAAAATTATAAAAATAAGTTCTAAAGTTGAAAATAATAATTCTCAATATTGTAATGTGGATATAGAACTTTTATCAGGAAAATACAAAGGTAAAATAATAACAGCTCCTAACCTTGTTGCGTGATTCACAAGCACTTCACAATACAATAATCAGGAGTATGCAAAAGTTGGAGACGAAGTTATTGTATATTTAAATCTTGATTCTAATGGAAACATAAAAAGTGCATATATTTATGAAATTGTGAGAGATAAATATTTATAATAGTAGCTATTGAAGAGTATTCAAGCAACTGCTATCATAAAAAGTTACTTGCAAAAAACAGGTTTAAAAAAACTAAAAGCTATCCTAAAAAGGATAGCTCTTTACCCTCATTCGGATCGATTTAGCAGCATTAACCATATTGATAAGGCTCAATTTTGCTTCTTCGTCTTCTCTTGTTTTTAAACCACAATCCGGGTTTATCCATAATTTGTTTATATCCAATTTTCTAATCATAATTTCAATCAATTCTTCCAGCTCTCTTTGCGATGGAACTCGTGGTGAATGAATATCATATATCCCTGGTCCTACCTCTGGTTTAAAATTATTTTCCTTAAATAAGTCTAATATTGAAAAATCTGAACGTGCCGCCTCAATAGAAATCACATCTACATCCATAGATTCAATTTCTTTTATAATATCTGAAAACTCACTATAACACATGTGTGTGTGAATTTGAGTTTCAGTTTTTACTTTTGCATGAGTTAAACGAAATGCACGAATAGCCCAAAATAAATAGTCGTTCCACTCCTTTTTTCTCAAAGGTAATTTCTCTCTTAAAGCTGCTTCATCAATTTGTATAATTCTAATTCCTGCCGCTTCTAAGTCTAACACCTCATCTCTAATAGCTAAAGCAATTTGATATGCTATTTCTCTTAATTCTAAATCTTCTCTCGGAAATGACCAATTTAAAATAGTAATTGGCCCAGTTAAAATTCCTTTTACAATTTTATCAGTTTGTTTTTGAGCAAACTTAATCCATTTGACTGTCATCGGTTCCTTTCGTTTTACATCTCCAAATATTATTGGAGGTTTTACACATCTTGTTCCATATGATTGTACCCACCCATTTTGTGTAAACAAAAATCCTTCTAATAATTGTCCGAAATACTCAACCATGTCGTTTCGTTCATATTCTCCATGAACAAGCACGTCAAGCCCTATTTTTTCTTGAAAATCAATTATTTCTTTTATTTTTTTCTGCAATTGTTGCTCATATTCAGTCTCCGTTATTTCTCCTTTCCTCCATAGCTGACGAATTCTTCTCACCTCAGATGTTTGAGGAAAAGAACCTATAGTAGTCGTTGGCAAAATAGGAAGCTTAAATTTTTCCTTTTGGACTAAAATGCGATTTTCAAATTTATCTTTTCGAATAAAATCTTCTTCATTTAAATTTTTAACATTTGAACGAATCTCAGCATCAAAACTTAATGAATCTGTTATTTTCCTCTTCAAAACCTGTTGATTAAATATATAAAGGTCATTCTTCTCAAAGTCATAATCAATACATAAACTCTTTAAATCCTTAAGTTCTTCCAGTTTTTCTTCTGCAAATGCCAAAAATTCTTTTATATTTTCTTCAATACTTTCTTCATTAAGAAGCGTATACGGAACATGCAGAAGTGAACAAGATGTACTGAGCCATATATTTTCCGGCATAACAAATTGTTCTAATATTCTTATCAATTCCATGCTTTTTTTATAATCATTTCGCCATATATTTTTCCCATTTACAATACCTGCTGATAAAATTTTATTGGAGGGGAAACCAGATCTTTTTATTAAATCAACATTTTTTATTCCTTCTACTAAATCTAAACCTAATCCATCAAAATCCAATTCTATCAACGTTTCATAAATATCTCTTACATCTCCAAAATACGTCTGAATTAATATTTTTGTATTTCTTTTTTTGGCCAATAACTTCTTGTAAGCTATTTTAAATAAATTAATGTCTTCTTGCGTTAAATCTGTTACCAATATAGGTTCATCTATTTGAATCCATTCAGTTCCTAATTCCTCAAATTTTTTTAAAATTTCTATATATGTATTTGTTAATTCAAATAAAATTTCTTCAAAAGTTCTCTTAGTGTTAAATCTTGCTAACTTTAAAAATGTAAACATACCTATTATAATAGGTCTTGTATTTATTCCCAATTCCTTTGCTTCTCTATATAAATCAAAAGGTTTTGTATCATTTAAAAAAAATTCAGTATCATCGTCTATTTCAGGAACTATATAATGATAATTTGTATTAAACCATTTTTTCATAGGTAAAGCTTTTACATCTTCTTCAATATCTTGATATCCTCTAGCCATAGCAAAATATGTATCAATAGGTAAAAGATCTAACTGCTTATACCTTTTAGGAATAACATTTAAAAGAAATGCCATATCCAACATGTTATCATAAAATGAAAAATCATTAGATGGAATATAGTCTATACCTTTTTCTTTTTGTACCAACCAATATTTTTTTCTCAATTGCTTAGATTCTGCAAAAAGTTTACTTAAACCAATTTCGCCTTTAAAATACTTTTCTACTACTTTCTTCAATTCGCGGTTTACTCCAATGCGTGGATAACCTACTATTGTTGTTTTCATTATTTTTCCTCCTTATCTCCATTCCCAAAGATTTGGTTTTATTTACACATAAGGCAGGTCTCCTGACTTATCTTCATCCTACTTGTTTCCCTTCCTATCATTTAGATAGTGGTATACGAAACGTTCGTCCAAAATACAGTAGTGGGTGCTGTTCAAGATTCTCACTTGATTCCCTATTATCTTCTTTTTTAAAGAAGCACCTTATATGCGAATTATCTTTTTCCATATCCTTATTGAAGATATGAATGACAACTATTTTAAAAACATTTATGTTTATTTTACTATTATGAAAATAATATGTCAAGAACGAATTTTCAAAATACAAAAACAGAAGATAAGTTATTTAATTGAACTAACTTATTTCTCTTTTTCTAACTCATTCTTTCAAAAAGATAGTGAAGTTTTATTTCTACATTTCATTGCTATTTCACACGATTTTTGACCTAAAAAAATTTTATTTAAGTCACAAATAGCAAAACTTTTTGATAAGCTTCACGTAACATAATTCTCAAATGAAGAATATAATATAAAGACATATTAAAATAGGGGGTTTTACTATGCATGTTATATCAAGTTTATTATTCTCAATATCAGCAAATATCGATAACTTTACTGTAGCCATAGCATATGGGATTAAAAAAATAAGAATTGGGATATTAAGTAATATTCTAATCGCTTTAGTATCTGGTATTGGTACATTTCTATCAATGTCTATAGGATTACTTATAAATAGATTTCTACCCACAAACATATCAAATATCGTTGGCAGTCTTATACTTATTATGCTAGGACTATGGTTTATTTTAGACTATTACAAGAAACGAAAAACATATACTTTTAACTTTAAAAATAACTACGAAATCCTGATTAATTCAAAAATCGCAGACACGGATAATTCAAAATATATAGATATGAAAGAATCTATTATCCTTGCTTTTGGTTTAACAATAAACAATTTAGGTTTGGGAATTGGAGCAAGCATTACAGGACTTAACATATATTTTACTACATTATTAACAATTATTTTCAGTTTATTATCCATTCTTTTAGGTTTTATGCTTGGCAATACTTACTTAGCCAAAATATTTGGCAATTATGCACCATTGGTCTCTGGAATTTTAATTGTCTTTTTAGGTATATACGAAATTTTTATTTAAATCGTTAAATTTTTATGATATGTAAAAAATCTCCCACCTATAAAAGATGGGCTATTTATTAAACATCTATCGAATATTTCTAAAAATTGATTTTTAGAGTAATTTGGTTTATGCTATAAGAGTAATCTTTTGTTTAGTATATCGGAGTGATAAATGATGACATTAATTAAGTCAAAAAAATCAGCTATCTTACTTTTTCTTATATTAGTAATAATAGGATTTACTTTTTTTTATGGCAAAAGCCTATTTTTCAAACATAATTCTGCAAACAATGTCAAATCTGTTAAAATTGTATCTAAGATAAAAGCTAAAAAAGCAAGCAAAAGTTATAATGAGCCGATAACAACTGCTGTTACTTCTACAGAGTATCCGATTAAAAGTAGTACAAGTAAAATTACATCTATAATATCATCAAACGCAATATCTGATAATGAAATATTATCGCTGGTAGACAGAAGCAACAGAAATGAACTATTTGAAAGCCCAATGCCTCTTAATACCCCTATATTCAGCAGTAACAAAAAAGCCAACAAATTACTGGCACTTACATTTGATGATGGACCTTCAAAAGAGTTTACTAAAAAATATGTAGATGTTTTAAAAAGCTTAAATGTTAAATCCACTTTTTTTATTGTAGGGAAAATGGCCGAAAAAAATCCTAATTTGCTTACGTATATTGCAGAAAATGGCAATGAAATAGGTATTCATTCATACAGTCACAAATATATGCCTTTAATGACACCTGAGCAGATGATTGACGAGCTTTATAAGACGCAGGAAATTGTCGTCAACACAACGGGAGTAAAACCCGATTTATTTAGACCTCCATATGGAGCATTCAATAATACTCTCGTGAAAATATCAAATGCATTGGGACTTCATGTTGTGCTTTGGACTGTTGATCCAGATGATTGGAAAAGGCCCGGAATACAAAATATAATTAATACAATTGTATCAAAATCATCTTCTGGCTCAGTCATTCTTATGCATGAGGGTAATTCAGAAACATTAGCAGCATTGCCACAGATAATTGTAAAACTCAGATCTGAAGGATATTCTTTTGTGACAGTATCTGAACTTATGAAAGCTTATCAATAGTCAATAGTATTAGCTACTTCATGTTCCGCCTCATTCTGGACACCACATAGTGGTTCACACTATCAAGCCCACAGCGGACTTTCACCGCCAAGTTATCGCATATGCCGGTCGCACATTAAAAAGAGAAAGCAGGTTAACCAATTAAACCAACTTTCTCTTCTATTTCTATCTTACCCAACACACACGCAGTTTCGTCCATTATTTTTCGCTTCATAAAGCATATTATCTAATCTTAATAGAACTGTATCAATATTATCATTTTCTTTAAAGTCAGTCGCTCCAAAGCTTGCTGTAACATTACCAACACCATCAAATTTTGCAGTGCTGATCTTAAACCTCAGTTCTTCTGCTATATCTGAAGCATTATTTAAAGAAGTCTCAGGTAAAAAGATAATAAATTCTTCCCCACCCCATCTGGCAAAACAATCAGTTTTGCGTATTCTTTCTTTTACAATTTCAACAACTCTTTTTAGTACCATATCACCTGCTGCATGCCCAAAATAATCATTGACATTTTTAAAATGATCCAAGTCAAACATGATAAGCGAAAAAGGCTTTTTATTCCTTTTCGTCATTTCTACTTCTTTTTCAAGTATATCCATAAAGAAACGTCTATTGTATATACCTGTAAGGGGATCAGTGACTGATCTTAAATAAAGCAATTCTTCAAATTTTTTTCGCTCGCTAATATCGCGTATTATTCCTATTGCATGCCATGATCCATTAATTTTAACAACAGAAAGCGAAAGCTCAACATCTATCTCATGACCTTTTTTATGTACAGTTTTCATTTCAACTGTTTTCCCAACGATGCTTCCTTCACCGCTATGGCGAAATTTTTCAATCGCCTTTTTGTAGGAACTATACAACTGTTCATCTAATATCATAAATGTATGCAACTCTTTACCTAATATTTCATCTTTTGAATAGCCGAGTATTCTTTCTGCCGCCGGATTCCAAAAAGTAACCTTGCCATACCCATCAATCATTATAATAGCATCACCGGCATAAGCAGTTATAGTATTTAAAATTTCATTTTTCTCCATAAGATCATTTTCAATTTTCCTTTGCTCCGTCAAGTCAGCTACAAATGCCACAAAGACTTTTTCGCCATCATACTCCATAAGCTCTATATGAATTACCACTGGGTATAATGAACCATCTTTTCTTCGATGCATTGTTTCAATATTTAATTGCATCTGCTTACCATTTAAAAGTGGCTTTAAAAACTCTTTAAAGCTTTGCAGCGTAAATTCTATCTTGATATCAAGAGGAGTCATTTTTTTAAGTTCTTCCTCTGAATAACCCAAATTCTTCCTTGCTCCACGATTTACGAAAATAAATTTTAAAGTCTCAGCATCAAATATATAAATTTCATTTAGAGAATCTTCAAAAAGCTTACTGTAAAATTCAAGTTTTCTTTTAATTTCCCATTCTTCAGTGATATCAAATACTATTAAATGAATTAATTTCTTATCTTGATAATCTATAATTGTTGAATACACATTTACTATTTTTTCACTTCCATTAACTCCATTTTGTATGCATACACATGGGTTGCACCCTCTTTTAAGCATCTCCCAGCAGCTTTCATATCCATCTACACCAAAAAAATCTGCAACTTCCCTAATATCCATGTTTTGCACAATATCTTTAGGATATCTGCAAAATTCACAAGCAGCTTTATTCGCATAAACTATATGTCCTGATTCAGCATCAACCAATATCATAGCTACATCATGGTTTTCAAACATACTATGAAACATTTCTTCTCTGCTTTTTATCTCATGCCTGGCCTCATACAAGTTAAAAGCCATCTCAATTTGAGAAATAATGACACTTTCATCGACACCTTTTAAAATGTAACCATACGCCGAAACAGATTTTATTTTTTCCATTATTTCTCTATTGGCATTAGCAGTCAAAAATATAATTGGAATGTCTTTATGCTTACCAATTATTTTTGCAGCGTCTATGCCATCAAGCTTTCCGCTAAGCTCAATATCCATCAAAATCAAATCTGGACTTTTTTCATTGCTTATTATTTTTTCAATAGCCTTTTCCCCAGAAAATACTATTTCAGTCTTGTATCCATATCTTTCTAAAATATCTGCCGCTATTTGTGCGTTAAGTTTACTGTCCTCTACAATTAGGATCTCCTTTTGGAAAATAGTATCCATCATCAAGTACCCCCAACCATCTAGTCTATAAATATATCATTTAATGAAAATTTTCCTTAATGATATTATACACTATTTAACCAAAAGCACAATAATTTGACATAAGACAACTTTATAATTTCACACTTTAGCCTTCATTAAAAATTTTATATGCTTTCAAAAATTTGTGAGACATCTCTTTATCACCTAAGCCATCATATATCTTATAGTACAAAAGGTAAAATCTAGGATCGTCTGGATTAACCTTAGATTTTTTAAGCATATCCAGTGCTTCAATGAAATTATCATCATCAATTAAATTTTCTATTTCGTTTATTAAATTATTTGTATCATTTTCCTTTGTTTTTTCATGTTCAGCAATCATTTTTTCTAAAACAGATTTAACTCTTTTTACAGTAAATGGTTTTTGTATATATTCTACAGCACCTAATTTTGTACACTCGATCGCATTTTTTATCGTAGCAAATGCCGTTATTATTATTACAGGCGTTGTTATCCCACAAGACCTTATCTTTCTTAAAACTTCGGTGCCACTTAAAAGCGGCATTTTAATATCTATAAACGCAAGCTCTACATCTCCATTTTTCAATATTTCAAGCGCTTCTTCACCATCTTTAGCCGTTATAACATTATATCCTTCGGATTCAAGGCAAGTAGTAAGAAGCATTCTAATATTCTTAGTATCATCTGCAACTAAAACTTTCTTCATAAAGTCTACCCTCTTTCATCACATATAGGAAGTGTAAACATGAAATTGCTTCCTATATCTATATCGCTTTCACACCATACTTTTCCACCGTGAGCCTCTACAATCTCTTTTACGACAGCAAGTCCCAATCCTGTACCTTTAATCTCAAATTCATCATCATTTTGTACGTGAAAAAACTTGTCAAAAATTTTATCTTTGTATTCTTTCGGTATACCTGCACCAGTATCTTTAACAGAAATCTGCATGAAGTCGCCATCAACCGACGCACTAATTGTAATATCATCACCTGCATCAGTGTACTTCAAGGCATTAGTTATAAGATTGTTTAAGACCCACGTTATTTTCTCTGGATCGGCATATACACCTGGCATATCTTCGTCAATTGTATTAGTAAGATTTACGCCTTTTTCATTTGCAATATTATATAATGGCTTTACAGTATTTTGCGCTATTCCAAATATAGAACAACATTTAAAGTTGTACATCTCTTTTCCAGATTCAATCTTAGTAAGTTCAATTAGTTCATTAACCAATTCAGTAAGCTTTTCACTTTCTTCTTCGATTGCCACGAGTGTGCTTCTTTGTTTATCATTAATCGCACCTATTTTTTCTTCTAAAATCATGCTTGTACCCATCATTATGGATGTCAATGGTGTTTTAAACTCATGTGAAATTATCGATATGAAATCGTCCTTTGCTTGGTCCAACTCCTTAAACTCAGTAATGTTGTGAAAAACCAACAGTATGTCTGATATTTCAGATTTATAATTTTTTATTGGGGTGATTGTAACATCATAATATTTATCACCGTATTTAACCTGCTCAACCTTGTTAATATTAAATTTTGAATCAACAATTGCATTTATTTGCTCAAAAAGCTTCTCATCTTTAACAGACAGAAGAAAATGCTTATCAATCGCATTTTTTTCTTCGATTCCAAATAACTCTTCCGCCGCACCATTTAATAATATTATTTTATAGTCTGAACTCAACCACCACCTGCTAAAGCAGGTGGGTTGGATATGCCGCTTAAGCAGCTTAAAACTCGCCTAAAGTAAAATTATCATTCTTTTGATTTTC